>JAZODS010000091.1:0-33145 GCA_045597165.1 Lachnospiraceae bacterium
CTCAGTCCTTCTATCCCTTTGTTCACGGTCCGTTACTTCAGCCGATCCCGCAACTTCTTTGCAACCCGCTCCGAGTATTCCGAGCCCCCTTCGGGGTAGGTCCATCCAAAACCATCATTTTCATAGCGCGGGAACACGTGAAAATGCGCATGCCCAAAGTCACAGAACTTACCGCCGTTTTGCATCATGCTATACCCTTCGTTCCCGTAGGTCTCTCTCAAGGCGATCACAAGCTTTCCGGCTACGCGCATAACATCAGCGAGCATATCCTCCGGAAGCTTTTCTATGGAATCCACATGCAGCTTCGGCACAATCAGTACATGCCCCTCATGAATCGGTTCTATGTCCAAAAAAGAAATCAGTTGCTCGTCCTCATATACGATATGAGCCGGCGTCTGCTTGTTTATTATCTCACAAAAAACACACATGTTCTCTACTCCCTCGTTGCAATTTTTGAGCCGCAAATGATGCGTTTCCGCTCGTCATCCTGTTATATCGAAAATGCATCATCACATCCGTCGCCCGACAGAATCTGATGTCCGCATCTGCTCAGCTTGTCCATGGCTTTCCGCTCGTTCTCCTGCTTCACAAAGATATAATCCGTGTTAAATGTCGAAACCGCGAAGATGCCTATCTTCTCCTCTGCCAACAGCGTAGCGATCTCAGCCAGTATGCCGATCAACGAAAAGTCAAGCACTCCGTCTATCCGGAAAGCGCTCCAGCCGTCCTCCCGCGCGGTCACATTTTGTGGCACATCCTTCGTCAGGCAAACCACGGAGTTCTCCTCATCCGTCCTGCCCGTAAAGCAATATTCCGCCTCTACACTAATCTCTGTGAAATCAGCGACCTTGCATACGGTAAAGTCGCCGGTAAGTCTTTTTATCTGCATGTTCGTTGTCTCCTTAGCGCCTATTCAAAAGCACTACTGTCTCCACATGTCCTGTGCCGGGGAACATGTCCTATTCTTTCGAAAGTTCTATCAACTCGTCTTTTGTATATTCTTTATACCGATTCTCTTCATACATGGTTGAAGTGGTATCAGGAAGTCTTCTCATAAGCTTTTGCAAATCAATTTCTTTCGGCAATTCGATAAATTCACCGTTTTCATCTTCAGATTTGTGCGCACAAAAAATGAACTGACCATTTTCCCAATCAATATCAAATGAATTGGAAACGGATAACGAATCGACATCAAGATAGATTTCTTGGTCGTCTATCATTTTTTCATATAGAAATTCAAACAGAGCGTCTTTGCTTATTTTAATAACGCGCACGCTATTCTCACTCATCTGTTTTTTCTTCTTTTTAAACATATATAATCCTTTCGCTATGTTACCCCACATCACTCAGCAAAATATGCTTTCCCGGTGTTAAGCCGTTTTCCTTATTTTCTCGTGAGACATACGACACATTCCACATGTCCGGTGCCGGGGAACATGTCCACAGGCTGCACTGCCGTCACCTTGTACTGCGCACCGAGCATGGCAACGTCTCGTACCATCGTCTCCGGATTGCAGGAAATGTACACGATGCGCTCCGGTCCGATTCCCTTCACCGCATCTAAGAACTCCTTGCTGCTGCCACTGCGCGGCGGGTCCATCAACAGTACCGACAGGCTTTTCTTCTCTGCTGCCAGCTGCTTCAGGTATTTGCCCGCGTCTGCACATACGAAGTCCGCACCGGCAATTCCGTTGCGCTTTCGATTGTCCTTCGCATCGCGCACCGCGTCGGCATTTAGCTCAACACCGATCACCTCCGCCTCTGGCTGAGACTTTGCCGCAAGTAGCGTAATCGTTCCCGTGCCACAATAGGCATCGACAACCGTCTCTCCGGGCTGAAGCTTTGCGAGCGAAAGTGCCACCTCGTAAAGGCGCTCCGTCTGCATCGCATTTACCTGGAAAAATGACTGCGGCGAGATACGGAAGCTACAGCCGCCAAGCGTGTCCACGAGGTAGCCGTCACCGAACAGCACCTCCTCCTTTTTGCCGAGCACCTTCGTCGTCCGTCCCGAATTGTAGTTCAACACCACCGTCTTGATCTCCGGATGCGTCTCCGTCAAATGCTTTGCCAATCGGCCCTTCCACGGCACCTGCGTATCTGCCACCACCAGCACTACCATCACGTCGCCGTTTCGGGCAATGCGAAGCAGTACGTGACGAAGCACTCCGGTCCCGCGATCCTCATCGTACGGCGGGATATGATATTTCTCAGCATAGCTGCGAATCGTCTCAACGATACGCGCAGCAATCGGCGCCTCGAGCGCACACGAACGCACAGGAATGAGCTTATGTGAGCCCTCCTGGTAAAGTCCCGCCACCAAGCGTCCCTTCGCGTCGCGGCCAAATGTACTGTGCACCTTGTTACGATAATGCAGTGCTTCTTTTTCCTCTCCGAGGATCGGTCGGAGCACCGATGCAACATCCAAGCCCTTTAGCTTCTTCAGGCACGACTCGACATACGCCTGCTTTACCTGCAGCTGCTTCGCATAGGTCATATGCAACAGACTACAGCCACCACAGCGCTCATAGCTGTCACACGGCGGCTTCACACGCTCCGGCGACGGCTCTAACACCTCTTCGAGCTTCGCCCACGTCTTTCCCTTTCCATGCACCAGAGAAATGGTCGCCTTCTCGCCATCCATCAGGTACGGAACCGAGAACTTCGCGTTGTTGAAGGTCACAATTCCTCTGCCGTCGTTGTCTATGCTCTTTGCTCTTACTTGGTACGTCTTTGCCATGTCTCTCCCTCTCACTTCGGGTCGAAGCGATTCCTTCTAAGCTATCCTGCAGGCCTATTCTTGCCCGCCTACAGGTTACCTTTAGTGTAGCACATCTGCCTTGCGTCATTCAAGCATTTTCGCCCGATTGTGCGTGGCAGTTTCGACTCCATCTCGCATTATTGCCGCGCTACGTAAGTACAAAAAAAAGCAGCGAATCATCGTCTCATGACTCGCTGCTTCATTGCTCATGCTTCATACGTTGTCAGATTCCTCACTTCAGAGGCCCGAAGAACGGACCTATCTTCCGTGCTCGAGCATCTTACCACGCGCAGATAAAATGCTCAAACACTTCTCTACGCCTGTCTCAAAAGCTTAACAATCTCATTTCTTTCCGGGGGATTCGTGCCCTGTGTAGCACATGCCGCGCCCGATACCGCCATTGCGTAGCGGATAATATCACGAAAATGCATATTGGATTCTACTCCATAAGCGATTGCTGCCGTCATTGCATCTCCAGCACCAACTGTAGAGGATACGTTAACATCCTTAGCCGGTACATACATCGCTTCCAAGCCATCCGCAAAAACTGCTCCGTCCGCACCGAGAGAAACGGTTACGAGCTTAGCACCTCTTGACCAAAGCTCAAGCGACTTCTGCTTCACCCAATCAATCATCTCTTCCTTGCTATCAAAGCTTCCATCGTGCTCATAAAGCTCCAACAGCTCTTGCAAATTCGGTTTCACATAGTCAGGCTCTGCCTTCAAGCCCTGCTTCAATGCCTCGCCGCTCGTGTCCAAGAACACCTTGCAGCCTGCACTGTGACACATCTGAATCATTCTCTGATATACGTCACTGGTAACGCCCTCCGGCAAACTTCCGCTCAGAACAAAGAAGTTACCGGGCTTTGCGTGCGCCTTCAAACGTTCCATCAGTTCTTCTACTTCTTCCGGGTGTACCTTCGGTCCCGGCTCATTGAATTCCGCCATACCGAATGCGGTATTGATCTTCAGATTCGTGCGGCTCTCGCCCTGAATCGGTACGAAATCCGTCATAATCATCTGCTTCTTCAGCCCATTGCGAATAACCTGTCCGGACATTCCTCCTACAAGTCCACACGCAATGTTCGGTCTATTCAACACGCGCAACGTTCTGGAAACGTTAATTCCTTTACCTCCAACATCCGTACTCACATTTTTCAACACATTCAATCCATCGACATTATAAGTCTCAACTTCTGCAGACTTATCAACCGCCGGATTCATCGTAACTGTAATAACCATCTTTGTCCTTTCCGGCCCTAATCCGGTTGGCCTATTTCAAATATTTTTCACTTACACTTTCAATCCACTAAATCGAAAGTTCACATACTCCGGAATCTCATCTGTCCGGTACAGGTATCGCGGAAAGTCCACAATCGCTTCCTTCGCCAACAGTGCCGCATCCTGCATCAAAGCATCCAGCTTTCGCATTGCCGGTTTGCAAATGTCGCTTTCCTGCTTGCTCATCACCAAGCCTGCCACCTTATCGGTATATCCCGTTGCCTGAATCACATTGCACAAAAACTTGCGAATCACGGCCTTGTCCGTTCGTGTCGCCGTAAACGAGCTTCGCATACCAATCAAGCATTCCAAGATTGCTTCCTCGCTCACTCCCAGGTAGAACGGAGCAATCACCTTCGCATACTCAGGATGAATACCAACGTGTGCAGCCGAAGGGTAAGTCAGCTCATTCTTACCATCCTTGCGAAGCAAATGTCGCTCATATTCCATCTCGAGCTTGCCGTGACTGACGTCTAGCTGTTCACAAGCTTCTCGAATGTATGTATGGCATAGATTATCGGAGTAAAGGTGGCACAACACTCCATAAAAATATACCAAACACCGGTCGTCCTCTGAATTGCGGATGACCATGCACGCATTTTCATAAAAGCTCTCGAACGGTTCACGGTGCAGGGCACGTCCAAATGCGATGACGTCCTTGCCCATCCCCAGTCTATGATAAGATAGGATATCCGGTCCGTGAAGACCTACCAGAAAATACGGCAAATGGGTCTTAATCAACTGTCTGGTCTCTTCAGGCAAGCTGTGGTAGACAGCGACGCCCATCTTTTTGTGTGCATAACAAGCCGGCATAATCCCTCCTTCTCTATACTTAACCGGTCGGTTGAAATCGGCGGGTCACGCGATAACTACCTTGAACCACTTTCAGTATAGCACCTTACTTTTCAACGAGAAAGGTGTATTCTTTACTTTTTTCATGCATGTAATATTTCACGTCACAAATATGCGCATTTGTGCTAGTTTTCGTGACTATCGTGCTTTTTATAAAAATATAATAATCAAACGAACAGTCTATCGAAAGAAAAACGCTGCAGAGAATTCTCCGCAGCGCCTCTTATCAGTATATCCTGATTCTTATTCTTCTGCCTTGTCGCCCTCGGTCTTATTGTCCTCGGTCTTGTCGTTGTTGTCGCCCTTGTTCTCTTCTTCGTATGCAGCTCTGATCTTGTCCTCGAAGTAGTCGATTACCAAATCACACTTGTAGTTCAAAATCAAATAAGGTTCGCCACAACGCTTAGCCTGCTCGTCGAAATCCTCTTCGAGCTCTTCCTTGAAATACTTCTTAGCGTCTTCCAAAGTATAAGTCAAACCAAGCTCCTCATAGATAGCCAAGCAAACCAACGTATCCTTTACGTAAGCCTTAGCCTGCGTATCCATTGCCTTGTTAAATGCCTTCTTGCTTCCGTACAGTGCATATACGTTGTTGTAGCCGTATGCCGTATAGAAACCGGAATACATATCGAACATCTCTTTCTCGGTGTTCTTGAGAATCTGCGTCAGGTTCTTCGTATACTTCTCCGGATAATCGCCCTTCAAAGTACTCTTATCGTTGAGGTACTTGGTAATGTCCTTAACCAAATTGGTCTCTACGTTGGAATCAAACAAGTCATCGAATGCGTACTCCTCGAAGCCCTTCTTCGATACTTCATACTTCTCATCCTCGAGAGTCTTCTTGTAGTACTTCTCTACCCAAGCGTCGTCCAAAGAATCCAACTTGGACTCCTTCTTGTCCTCTTCCTTCTTATCCTCTTCCTTGTCGTCCTTGGAATCTTCCTTATCGGCTTCCTCCTTGGAGTCTTCCTTGTCAGCCTCGTCCTTAGCTTCGTCCTTGTCAGCCTCATCCTTGGACTCGTCCTCAGCAGTCGTTACCGCATCCGAAGAAGTAGAAGTACTTGCATCGTCTTTCTTCTCCTCGTCCTTCTTCGCTTCCTCCTCGGCAGCCTTCTCAGCCTCGTCCATCAGCTTTTCCATGTGCTCATTGAGTTCCTTCTCGGTCGGCTCATAATCCTTAAGGGAAATGTCCATCTTCGAATAGTCAACAAGCGTGATGTAATCCTTCGGATTCACACCCATAATATTGCCGTCTTCGGTTACGTACTTGCTGTATTCCGTCTTACTCGACTGGATAGCATAATATACGCCATACACCGCGCCGGCTAAGATGCAGATTGCAACCACAATGGCAACAACCTTCATAATCTTGCCCATCTTCTCTTTTTTTCTTGCCTGCTCACTTCTCTTTTTTGCGGCAAGTCTTTTTTCAATACTCATAACAATCTTGTCCTCCTACATGAGCTTACTCGCCCATTCTATCATATCCCGAACGGAAAAGGAAGCGTTTTTCGGCGTTTCATGCAAAATTCACATGATTTTTTTGTCCTAAGAGCCGTTTCAAACTCCGTTTTCGTCAAATGCAGGAATAAAGCTCTCAAGTGCCGTCCCATGCTCCTGTACATAGCCCTGCTCCAAACCGATTTCACGCGCAAAATCCACGACCTTTGCATACTCATATCGCGTCAATTTGCGGTTCAGCTCCGGATACGGAAGTGCCTGCTTCGGCGGCGTATACTGCTGTAAAATGCTCACCAGAATGTTGTCGCCGTACATTTGCCGAAGATACTCTATCACTCGCTTCGATTCCTCGACATGACCCGGCAACACCAGATGCCTCACGATCACTCCCTTCGTAATGTAGCCCTGCTCGTCAAAGCGAGGCTCACCCGCAAGCTCCACCATGCGCGAGATAGCCTTCGTCGCCACCTCCGGATAATCCTCCGCGTGGGAAAATGCTGCCGCAAGCTGCTTGTCCAAATACTTCAGATCGGGCAGATACACATCAATGTACGGTGACAGCATATCAATCGTCTGCACCGTCTCGTAGCCTCCGCTGTTCCAAATGCACGGAAGCTTCAAGCCCGCCTTTTTTGCCTTCGCAAGTGCCTCCGCCACAAGCGGTGCATAATGTCCGGCCGTCACGAGGTTGATGTTCGCGGCCCCCTGCTCCTGAAGCTCTATAAAAATGTCCGCCAGTCTATCGACCGTAATGTCCTTTCCGCGCATACGCTCGGAAATCTCAGCATTTTGACAATAGATGCAGTGCAACGGGCAACCACTGAAAAACACGGCGCCGGAGCCCTTGTCGCCGCTGATGCACGGCTCCTCCCACATGTGCAGGGCCGCACGAGCCACCTTCAACGTGGCACCACCGCCGCAAATGCCGTACTCGCCGCCATCACGACTCGCTCCACATGCCCTCGGACACAATCTGCATTTCTCGAATTCCTTCATTTTTAGCCTCTTCGCCTCTTGGCGCTTGTCGCTTTTGAACCGCCGCTCGACTTCTGTCCGCTCTTCGCTTTAGTACTGCCGCTCGCCTTCTTAGTATCTTGATATCTACCGGAACGACCACCTTCGGTTCGGGCATTTGCCTTGTGCGCGGTCGTGCCTTTGCCGGAGTTCTTGGACTTGCCGACGCTGTTGGTCTTGCCTGTGCCCTTGCCCTTACCGGCGCCCTTGTCGGCAGTCTTCGCCTTGCCGGCGCCATAGTTCTTGCGCGGGTAGATCAGGCATTTTGCATCAAAGCCGATCAAATCCTCTCTGCCCGCTTTGCGAAGCGCCTCCGCAACCAAGTCGTAATTCGCGGGGTTTCGATACTGAATGAGCGCGCGCTGCATTGCTTTCTCGTGCGGGTTGCGCGTCACATATACCGGCTCCATCGTGCGCGGATCCACGCCCGTATAGTACATACACGTGGAAATCGTAGACGGCGTCGGATAGAAGTCCTGCACCTGCTCCGGCATATAGCCGATATCGCGCAGGTATTCTGCCAGTTCAATGGCCTCATTTAGCGTAGAGCCGGGGTGCGAGGACATCAGGTAAGGCACAACGAATTGCTTCATGCCGAGTCGCTCGTTGATGCGCATGTATTTGTCGACAAATGCACGATATACCGAGTTGCCCGGCTTGCCCATCAGCTTCAGAACCTTGTCGGACACGTGCTCCGGGGCCACCTTCAGCTGGCCGCTTACGTGGTGCTGGCACAGCTCGCGAATAAATGTATCGTCAGCGTCCGCCATTACGTAGTCAAATCGAATACCCGAGCGAACGAATACCTTCTTCACCTTCGGCAGCTCGCGCAATTTGCGAAGCAGCTTCAGATAATCGAAATGGTCTACGCGAAGATTTTTGCATGGCTGTGGGAACAGACACTGCTTGTTCGTGCAGACGCCCTTCTCCAGCTGCTTTTCACAGGAGGGATGGCGGAAATTCGCACTCGGCCCTCCGACGTCGTGGATGTAGCCCTTGAAATCCGGCTCGTGCGTCATCAGCTCCGCCTCAGCGAGCAACGATGCGTGGCTTCTGGACTGAATCGTTCTTCCCTGATGGAACGTCAGCGCACAGAAGCTACAGCCGCCAAAGCAGCCACGACAGCTCGTCAAGCTAAAGCGCACCTCGGAAATTGCGGGAACTCCGCCTTGCGCCTCATAGGACGGGTGGTACGTGCGCATATAAGGCAAGCTGTATACGCGATCCATCTCCGCAGTGGTCAACGGCTTTGCAGGAGGATTTTGCACAACATAGCGGTCCCCGTACGACTCCACGAGGCACCCTCCCGTCACCGAATCCGTGTTGCAATATTGCACATAAAAGCTTCGTGCATAATTCATACGATCGGCCTTCAGCTCTTCATACGTAGGAAGCATGATCGGCTCGTACACATGCTCAATCGACTTCGTCTTGTACACCGTACCGGCAATGAAAGTGATATCCGACACAGCAAGCCCGCTATCCAGTGCTTCCGCAATCTCGACAATGCTATGCTCACCCATGCCATAGGACAGCAAATCCGCCTGGGAATCGAGCAAAATGGACCGCTTCAACGAATCCGACCAGTAGTCGTAATGCGCCAGACGTCGCAGGCTCGCTTCGATACCGCCAATGATGATCGGAACCGTATGGTACGTCCTACGAATCAGGTTACAATAGACTACCGTCGCATGGTCGGGACGCTTTCCGATCACACCACCGGGCGTGTAGGCATCCATGCTACGACGCTTCTTAGATACGGAATAATGATTCACCATGGAATCCATATTGCCGCCACTCACAAGAAATCCGAGACGCGGCTTTCCGAACACGTCAATGCTGTCGTCACGCTTCCAATCCGGCTGCGCAATGATACCGATCTTGAACCCGTGAGACTCCAGCACTCGGCTGATAATCGCCGGTCCGAAGGACGGATGATCCACATACGCATCGCCGAGGACATAGACAAAGTCCACCTCTGTCCAGCCTCTATCGAGCATCTCCTGTTTGCTAATCGGCAAAAAATCTGACATCGTACCGTAACTCCTCTAATATTACTCTTCTACTATTTCTCTTCCATCACTACGGACAAGGAATCGTCCTTCGCACGTACCGTTGCATAGCTTCCGCACACAAGCGGCATCATCGGAGGCAAATGCCCGATGTTCGCATCCATCACTACCGGCACGCCAAGGTCCTTCACAACCTCAAGCACTGCGCTGTACTGATCGAGTCCCATATGCTCCTGACCATTTGCCAAAGGACGTCCGATCAAAAAGCCCTTAGCGTTCTCGAACCAGCCCGCATGCTTCAGCTGCCACATCGCGCGGCGGATGCTTACCACGTGCAAATCACACGCTTCAAGGAACCAAACCACACCGTCTTTCTTGTATTGTTCTACAAAAGTAGAAACCTTATCGAATCGGGTTCCTGCAAGATTGATGAGGCAATCGAGACAGCCTCCGAGAAGGCGGCCCTCCATCGCTACGGAGTCGACCTCTTGCAGTGCATTTTCACCGGAAACCGGCGAGAACAGACGAAGCTTCGTCGGCTCGGTACAGTTGTAAGGTAACAGCGGATGCTCCGCATCCTTCAGCGACTCCTTCTCCCAAAACGGGAACTCGTGAACTTCCTTTCGCGTGCCCCTCATCAGCTCGTACGCGTGCGTAATGCCGGGATTCCACGGCTCCATTCCGAGTGCGGCGGCACACGGTCCGTAGATGCTCGCAACGTCGCACAGCGTCGCCAACAAAAAGGTCGCATTCGTGTTGTCCGAGTAGCCCATATACCATTTGGGCTCTGCCGCGCGAATCGCCTCCCAATCCACGTGAGGCAGAATCTCGCACATCAACTCACCGCCACCACAGGAGATCAGCGCATCGCTCTCGCCGCTGACATACGCCTCCGTCAGCTCCTTTGCGCACAGCTCCGGCGTATTGGAGATGCCGATGCCCGAGCTCTCATAGCAGTTCGGTCCGAGCACGATTCCGTGTCCCTTTTCCTTCAATATCTTCTGTGCATTGTCAAATGCACTTTTATACGGCTCAATGGAGCATCCAAACGACGGTGCCACAAAGCCGATCGTTCCGTTCTCCTTCAAATGCTTCGGATATCTCATAGTTCATCCTCCCAACATAATCCTCGCAGGCCCTTAGCGGAACACCCGCACCTTCACGTACCATTTGCCCTTCCGAGACTCTCTGGGCTCTCCGACGTAGATGAATTTGCCGAAGCCTCGGGCATTTACCGTCTCACCAGGCTTCAAAGCGTGTGCGTTGTTCTCACACAGATGCCCGTTCACATACACCTTTCCGGCGCGAAACAGCTCGACGCAATCGCTACGCGACAGATTCCACAGCTTCGCTATGCACGCATCGATTCGCCCGGATGCAACAAGCAGCTCTTCCTCCACAGGCTCACTCTTCGGTATGTCATCCGCGTGCTCGGCTACCGCCACGCGCACTCGCGTATGACGAATCTGCTCAAGCTGTTCGCAAATGTACTCCGCAATTCCTTCTAGGCAGAACACATACGCCTGCTTATCGCCTACCAAGATGTCGCCCACCTTGCTACGGTCAATGCCGAGATTCATGAGCGCACCGAGATAGTCCCGATGTGTCAGCGCATCCGAGAACTTCTCCTGCACCGGAAGCACCTTCAGGCACACAATCGGAAAATCCTCTTCATAACCGAGCTCGTCGGCATTGCCGAACCGAATTACCTTTCGGTCCGCATGCTCATACCCGCCAAATGCGCAGTATCTCGTCGCCATTTCCTTGTGAACCATATGAAAGACGTCCTGCTCGCCCAGCCCGAGAAAGCCCGTAAAGGTATATACATTCTGACGGCTCGCCCGCTCCGCAAGGTCGCGAAAGCGATTCTTCAGCTGACGGATGTCCTCGTCTTTGTCCATGTGGTTCACCTCCTATTCTCCGTTTCGGCACAGCCTCGCTTCAGCAAGTCCGTATCCACCGGAGAATACGCCTCTTTGCGAAAAACAGCGGCCGAGTTGTTCGACCGCTGAATAGGTTGTCCTACTGCTAGAGCATAGCATAAGATGCTCATTTTCGCAAGATGAAATTGTCACGCTTCCGTGGAAACACGGTTATAATCTACCACTCGCAAGCGGTATCAAGGATTGTCCCAAAAGAGCCCTGCCTCCGCAACTGTTACTTCTTCCGGTGCACTGACATATGCGACTCCGTCCACTTCCTCTACGCAAAACCAACCGGACTCATAAGCATCGCAGAGTTCGAAATAAAACCATCCTTCTCCGTCCGTCGCAGCACATGCAATAGCACTTCCTGCCGGGAGAATTGCCTGCTCATCGCTCTTTCCATACGCATACACGTAGATGTCTTTATCCGTTGTGCAAATGCTCTGCAAAGCATACTTGCCATTCGGCACTTCGCAGCACACATACGTCAATCTCTGCTCTTCTTCGGTCATGCCACTGCACAAGGTCATCCTCTGCCGAACCAATATCGAAGCTTCGGTTCCCGCAAACGGAATCTGCTTCGTCAGCGAATAACCATCCTCTAGGATTACCAAGTCTTCAATTCCACCGTACAATGCCATCGTGCCGAGATACGTAAGTGTCTCATTACCATAGACGCGATCATAGGCAAAGACCATGAAATTTGTCCATGCATTTCCGTTGTTCGTCTCACTCAAAGGAATCAAAAGCTGCACATAATCCGCAAAGCCATTGCTCTTTGTACCTTGCAACTTGACCGCATAGATGTCCGTCACCGCCTCACACGTCAAACCTACGATATCACAGGAATCTGCTTGTCCACCGGTTATCGTGACATTTCCGCAAGTAAGCGCAAATGTGGTAGCTTCCCCTTCATAATCGTACTGCAGTGCCACCGTCTCTCGAACACCGTCTGCATCGAGATACAACTCACTGCCGCTCTCGATACGCACAAGCTCTCCTCGGTCAATTGCAGCCTCCAGCTCGTTCGGCGTGCGCTCCCATGTGGGCGTAAATTCCCCTGAATTCGTTACGCTGACCTGTCCCTCTCGTGCATTTTCCGGCTTCAAATGCTCCAGCACCTCATCGACAGGGACCTTCGTCGGCTCCGGCATCGAAGTGATCGTCGGAGTTGCTGCCTTCGTCGGCGCTTTGGAAGGCTTATCCTCACCACAAGCAACTAGGCACAGGCAACTGAGCAGCAATAGAATCATTGCATACCTTTTCACAGAAAACCATTTTGTATACGACACCATACTTTCTCCTCCCTTTACAAAAGATCAAAACCGTATTGTCTGTCTATACAATAAATTCTATTTCATTTTTTTGTTTTGTCAACTGTTTTTAGAAATTTTGTCACAATTACTTCTTCAACAAATACTTATCAAAGATTCGATTGCTCTCAAGCGTCATCTCCGGACTTGCAATCTCGCTCGTCAGACGACCCGCCTCTATACAGCGAACAACCTCCTCAATCTCGTACATAAATGCGAAATCAACCGGGCATTTGAAATGCTCTACCACTTCTTCGTCGCGATTGAACAGAATCGCCTCGTGACCCCAGTGGAATTTCGGCACTCGAATGTAACCCTTCTCACCGTAGATGTACACATCCTCCGGCACCTTTGCCGTAAAGGTCGCATGCGTTGCCGCCATACAGGTCTCCAGCTTCATGCAGAGCTGAATGCTCTCGTCCACACCCGTAGGTGCCCAGTCAATCCACGCCTGCGTATCCAAAATGCGCTGGTTCACGAGGTACGGAATCATATCGATCAGATAGACGCCGAGATCGTAAAATGCTCCACCGCCCAAATCCGGGTTGTAGAAACGGTTCGTCATATCTCTGTCCGTCAGATTACCGATGGTTGCGTGAACGAGCTTAACCTCGCCGATGCGACCCTGCGCAATCCACTCACGTACCTTTTCCGTCTTCGGCATGAAACGGGACCACATTGCTTCCATGAGGAACAAGCCCTTTTCCTTCGCAAGGTCAAATACCTCTTTTGCACGTTCCTCCGTCTCAACCATTGCCTTTTCACAAAGCACGTGCTTTCCGGCATTCAAGCACGCCTTAATATTCTCATAATGATAATTTGTCGTCGTACCAATGTATATTGCATCAATCTCAGGGTCTGCCAAAAGCTCTTCGTATGAGCCGTAGAACTTCGGTACGCCCTCGCTTTTTGCCCATGCCTCCGCACGTGCGAGATCCTTAGCCGCTACCGCAACGAGCTCTGCACCCTTTGCATCACGCGCACCGCCTGCAAAGCTATGCGAAATTCTACCTGCACCCATGATTCCAAACCGTATCATATCTAACCCTCCAAAGTACAAAACAATCGTTACAATCACCTCACATGACTGCAACTATTATTGTATTATGTTTAGGCCTATTCGTCAACCGTTAGGAAAATGCAAAAGGGCTGCGCCCCGCTAGGTAATCAAGCCCACTCACACTCGCAACCGCCACTCCGTGGCTTGTTGCTCGTTTGAACGGGGGCTGCGCCCCCGTTCGTAACAACAAACAAAAGCGACCCGAGAATACATTCTCGGGTCGCTATATTTGTTGTTACTTAGTGGGCTTGATTACTCAATGATCTTAGCAACCTTACCGGAACCTACGGTACGGCCACCCTCACGGATAGCGAAGCCAAGACCCTGCTCCATAGCGATAGGATGGATGAGCTCGATGGTCATCTCTACGTTATCACCAGGCATGCACATCTCGGTACCTGCAGGAAGCTCGCAAACACCGGTAACGTCGGTAGTTCTGAAGTAGAACTGAGGACGATAGTTGTTGAAGAAAGGAGTATGACGACCACCCTCGTCCTTGGTCAATACGTATACCTGAGCGGTAAACTTCTTATGACACTTTACAGAACCGGGCTTAGCAAGAACCTGACCTCTCTCGATATCAGTTCTCTGAACACCACGAAGGAGTGCACCGATGTTATCACCAGCCTGAGCCTCGTCAAGCATCTTACGGAACATCTCGATACCGGTTACAACGGTCTTTCTGGTCTCTTCCTTAATACCAACGATTTCAACTTCCTCGTTCAAGTGAAGAGTACCACGCTCTACTCTACCGGTTGCTACAGTACCACGACCGGTAATGGTGAATACGTCCTCTACAGGCATAAGGAAAGGCTTGTCGGTCTCACGCTGAGGATCCGGAATCCAGGTATCAACTGCGTCGAAGAGCTCAAGAATCTTGTCGCCCCACTCGCCGTTCGGATCTTCAAGAGCCTTAAGAGCGGAACCCTGGATAATCGGGGTGTCATCGCCCGGGAACTCGTACTCGTTAAGGAGCTCTCTGATCTCCATATCAACGAGCTCAAGAAGCTCAGGATCATCAACCATATCACACTTGTTCATGAATACAACAATGTAAGGTACACCTACCTGACGGGAAAGAAGGATGTGCTCCTTGGTCTGAGCCATAACACCGTCAGTAGCAGCAACTACAAGGATAGCGCCGTCCATCTGAGCAGCACCGGTAATCATGTTCTTAACGTAGTCAGCATGGCCGGGGCAGTCAACGTGTGCGTAGTGACGAGCCTTGGACTCGTACTCAACGTGAGCGGTAGAAATGGTGATACCTCTTTCTCTCTCTTCGGGAGCCTTGTCAATGTTCTCAAATGCAACTGCCTCACCGGTACCAAGTCTCTCATGAAGAGTCTTAGTAATAGCAGCGGTCAAGGTAGTCTTACCATGGTCTACGTGACCGATGGTACCGATATTACAATGCGGTTTGTTTCTTTCAAATTTAGCCTTTGCCATTTTGAAATCCTCCTTAAAATTTTGGAATAGTTTTTAAGTTTAAAATACCATATGCACCTATTATATTTCATCGCCGAAATATTTTCAAGCACATTTTTTATTACTATATCGTTTCTGAAGGAAAATGCACATCTCCCTTCAGAAACGTTTCGTAACTTAATTATTTTCCGGTCTTTGCAGTAAGGAGCTTCTCCTGTACGCTCTTCGGAACACGCTCATAGGAGTGGAAGAACATAGAGTAAGCACCACGACCCTGGGTCTTAGAACGAAGGGTTGTTGCATAACCGAACATCTCGCTAAGCGGCACGTGTGCACGGATCAACTTCGTTCCGTTCACATCCTCAGTTCCTTCGATCTGGCCACGACGGGAGCTTACATCACCCATAACGTCACCCATGTAATCTTCGGGAACCGTAACCTCTACTCTCATGATAGGCTCAAGGAGTACAGGCTCTGCCTTACGCATTGCATCCTTAAATGCCATGGAACCGGCAATCTTGAATGCCATTTCGTTCGAGTCTACTTCATGGTAAGAACCATCGTAGCAGTTTGCGTGAACACCGAGTACCGGATATCCGCCAAGGATACCGGCCTTCATAGCATCCTGAATACCTGCATCAACTGCGGGGATATATTCCTTCGGAATGGAACCGCCGACGGTCGTATTCTCGAATTCGTATACCTTCTCAGCATTTGCATCCATAGGTGTGAAGATAACCTTACAGTGACCATACTGACCGCTACCACCGGACTGCTTCTTGTACTTGCTGTCGATGTTAACTTCCTTCGTAATAGTCTCCTTGTATGCTACCTGAGGAGCACCTACGTTAGCCTCTACCTTGAACTCACGGAGAAGACGATCAACGATAATCTCAAGGTGAAGCTCACCCATACCTGCGATGATGGTCTGACCGGTCTCTTCATTCGTAGTAACGCGGAACGTCGGATCCTCTTCTGCAAGCTTAGCAAGTGCCTCGCCCATCTTATCCTGACCTGCCTTGGTCTTAGGCTCGATAGCTACGTCGATAACGGGTTCCGGGAACTCCATGGACTCAAGAATTACAGGGAACTTCTCGTCACAGATGGTATCACCGGTCGTCGTGATCTTGAAACCAACAGCTGCAGCGATATCACCGGAGTAAACCTTGTCAAGCTCCTGTCTCTTGTTAGCATGCATCTGAAGAATACGTCCTACACGCTCCTTCTTGTTCTTCGTTGCATTCAGGATATAAGAACCGGAGTTCATCGTACCGGAATATACACGGAAGAACGCAAGCTTACCAACGAACGGGTCGGTCATAATCTTGAATGCCAAAGCTGCGAAAGGCTCGTCATCGGAAGACTTTCTCGTTACCTCGTTGCCGTCCTCGTCAACACCCTTGATATCCGGGATATCGGTCGGAGCGGGAAGGTACTCGATAACTGCATCCAAAAGCTTCTGAACACCACGGTTTCTGTATGCGGAACCGCAGAGTACAGGGATAATCTCAGTAGAAATCGTAGCTGCACGGAGTGCCTTCTTGAGCTCGGGTACCGAAGGAATCTCGCCCTCAAGGTACTTCTCGATCAACTCATCGTCGGTCTCACAAATAGCCTCTACCATCTTCTCTCTGTATTCCTCCGCTTCATCCTGCATATCTGCGGGGATGTCGCGAATCTCAATGTTGTCACCCTTAGCATCGGTATAGTAGTAAGCCTTCATCTCCATAAGGTCGATAATACCTTCGAAGAAGTCTTCCTTACCGATCGGCAACTGCAATGCAACGGGATTCTTACCAAGTCTGGTACGAATCATGCTGATTACGTTGTAGAAATTAGCACCGGAGATGTCCATCTTGTTGACAAATGCCATTCTCGGTACGTTGTACTTATCTGCCTGACGCCATACAGTCTCAGACTGCGGCTCAACACCACCCTTTGCACAGAAAACGCCTACAGCGCTATCAAGTACTCGCAAGGAACGCTCAACCTCTACGGTGAAGTCTACGTGTCCGGGGGTATCGATAATGTTAACTCTGTGCTCCGGCTCTCCTGCCTTCGGCTTATTGCTTTCCTGAAGCGTCCAATGACAAGTAGTTGCGGCAGACGTAATGGTGATACCTCTCTCCTGCTCCTGCTCCATCCAGTCCATGGTTGCAGTACCTTCGTGAGTATCTCCAATCTTATAGTTTACGCCTGTATAATACAGGATACGCTCTGTGAGAGTAGTCTTACCGGCATCGATATGAGCCATGATACCGATATTTCTGGTTCTCTCAAGCGGATATTCTCTTCCAGCCAAGGATTGTTACCTCCTATATTAATTATTGTGGTTATACGCTATGCTGTACGCCGCGCATGTTCAAAATGCATGGCGATAAAGCATGATGCGCACTACCAGCGATAGTGAGCAAATGCCTTGTTTGCTTCAGCCATCTTATGCATATCTTCTTTTCTCTTTACGGAATTACCAGTGTTGTTGGATGCATCGATAATCTCGTTTGCAAGTCTGTCAACCATGGTCTTCTCGCTTCTCTTACGTGAGAACATAGTAAGCCAACGAAGAGCCAAAGCCTGTCTTCTTTCCGGTCTTACTTCTACGGGTACCTGATATGTGGCACCACCGATACGGCGAGCCTTTACCTCAAGAACGGGCATAAGGTTGTTCATGGCAGCCTCAAATACTTCCATAGCGTCCTTACCGCTCTTTGCAGCAACCTGCTCAAATGCACCGTAAACGATCTTCTGTGCGGTTCCCTTCTTACCATCCAGCATGATGTTGTTAATCAACTTGGTAACAATCTTGCTGTTGTAAAGCGGATCTGCCAGAACGTCTCTTTTCTGAATATGTCCTTTACGTGGCACGTTACTTCCCTCCTTAACTAGTACCGGTTGTCACCGGCCATTAATTCTACGGTACTCACATTACTGTGTTCATGCTCGGAAAATCTATCTCAGCTCGCACCCGCAACCACAAAACTCTGCGACTGTCTGACGAATCATCGTCAAGTGAAATCTGCCTAGCATCTTATATAGTAATGGAAATTTCCTGTTACATTAGCCGATAGGTTTGAAATCGCTACCTATCAAGCACTCTCTGTTCGAAGCAAATGCTTCATCCCGAGAACGGAATTACTTCTTAGCGTCTTTCGGTCTCTTAGCGCCGTACTTGGATCTAGCCTGGCGTCTCTTAGCAACACCTGCGGTATCCAACGTACCACGAATGATGTGGTAACGAGTACCCGGAAGGTCCTTAACACGACCGCCACGGATAAGAACTACACTATGCTCCTGAAGGTTGTGACCTTCGCCGGGAATGTAGCTTGTTACCTCAATACCGTTAGACAAACGTACTCTGGCAATCTTTCTAAGAGCGGAATTCGGCTTCTTAGGAGTTGTAGTACGAACAGCGGTACAAACACCTCTCTTCTGAGGAGCAGATGCTTCTACAGACTTCTTTCTGAGGGAGTTCAAGCTCTTCTGCAATGCAGGAGCGGTGGACTTCTTCTCAGCAGTCTGACGACCCTTCTTTACTAACTGGTTAAATGTAGGCATTCTTTCACCTCCTGTTTTATTGTAAAAACTGTGGTTGCCGGTTGCAGAATCAACTGCAAAATCATGCGACAAATGGGCGCAACAAAAACAACGCCTCAAAGCGCATCTTTTATTATACAAAGCCTATTTTGCAATGTCAAGAGCAAAATATACGGCTTATATAACTTTTTTATTCGATCTCATAGCCCTTCAAAAGCTTAGAACGACTGGGGTGGCGAAGCTTACGCAGCGCCTTTGCTTCGATCTGACGAATACGCTCTCTCGTAACCTGAAACTCGCGTCCGACCTCCTCGAGCGTACGGCATCTGCCGTCAATCAAACCGAATCTCAGCTTGAGCACGCGTCTCTCACGGTCCGTCAGCGTATCCAGCAGCTTTTCAATCTGCTCCTGAAGCATCATATAAGAGGTTGCTTCCTCCGGACCCATCATTTGCTCGTCCTTAATGAAGTCGCCCAAATGACTGTCGTCCTCTTCACCGATCGGCGTATCCAAGGAAATCGGATCTGCGCTGACCTTCAGCACCTCACGTACCTTTTCCACCGGCATGTTCATTGCCTCTGCCAGCTCGGTTTCGGTAGGTTCACGACCCAGCTCCTGCAAAAGGGTACGTCCCACTCGGTACGTCTTATTAATCACCTCAGACATATGCACCGGAATACGAATCGTTCTGGACTGATCCGCGATGGAACGCGTAATCGCCTGACGAATCCACCAGGTAGCGTACGTACTGAACTTATAGCCCTTTGTATGGTCGAACTTATCGACCGCCTTAATCAGTCCGAGATTTCCTTCCTGAATCAAATCCAAAAAGGAAAGACCTCTTCCGACATATCTCTTGGCAATGCTGACTACCAGACGAAGGTTTGCTTCTGTGAGCTTCTTCTTCGCACGCTCATCGCCGGAAGCAATCTTCTCAGCGAGCTCAATCTCCTCATCCATCGTCAACAGTTCATATCCGCCGATTTCACGAAGGTACTGCTTTACCGGGTCGTCCGACAAAGCGTCTGCTACCTCCGCCAAATTCTCAATCTCTATCATGCTCTCCGCTTCGATTGCGAAGTTCATCTCCTCTTCCATCGAGAACAGAGCACTCTCGTCCGGCTCGGTTTCCGGCTCCTCTTCGATCTTGGCAACGACCATAACGCCTCTTGTCTCAAGATACTGGCGTACCTTTTCGAGCTGAGCCTCCGTAGTGCAAATGCCCTTCATCGCTTCCTCTACCTGCTCCGGCTCCAACACTCCCTTGTTGCCCTCGCCAAGCTTTACAAGCTCCTCAAGCTTTGCCTCAAACGATTCCATCTTTCCACTCATATATAAGCCTCCACGTGCTATAAGACTGATTTGTAATGCAATTCCCGCGCCGTACTATACGAACGCCACTGTATCGCTTCTTTTTTATTGTGTGATAAACTTATCGCAGAAATACTGCAGAATATCACTACGCTTGATGATTCCGATAAAGATATCGTTGTCATCCGTAACCGGAACGAAATTCTGCGTCTTGGCCATGTTGACCAGCTCCTCTACCTTCGCACCGACATTCACCGCTTGATAATGTATCTTTCGCGAAATGCGTGTAATCGGAATATTCTCCGCTTCCTTCAGATTCATATTCGCTTCATTCTTAATTGCCCACAGCAAGTCACCCTCGCTAATCGTACCAACGTAGTGACCATGCTTGTCCAGCATCGGGATCGATGCATATCTGTGGTATTCCATCTTCTCCAGAACCTGCCGAAGAGTATATTCATTCGTAATCGAGGCAACCTCGCTTTTCGGTGTAAGTAAAAACAATAAATTCAAAGCATCCTCCTAGTGAACAATGTTTCATCAAAATGCGCACCGAAACGGATTATAGCACTGTTATTCCCGCAATGTCAAACACTAATTGACCGCATTTGCACGCTTTTTTCGGCACCCCATTCGGAAAGCGGAATTCTGCATGGCGCCATTGCATTCTTGACAAATGTTTTTCCTTGAATTATAGTTACTCATAAGCCCGCGTAAGCAAGGGCATTTTCATTCATATGTCGCAGCCGCTGCGACGGAAAGAGAGGTTACTTATGAAGACTCGCACAAGATATGCGCCAAGTCCGACGGGTCGTATGCACGTCGGCAATCTGCGAACCGCTCTCTATGAGTATTTGATTGCGAAGCATGAGGGTGGCGATTTCATTTTAAGAATAGAGGATACCGATCAAGAACGCTATGTAGAAGGTGCTGTGGATATCATTTACCGCACGATGGCGAAGGCCGGTCTGTATCACGATGAAGGTCCGGACAAGGATAAGGGCTTCGGCCCCTACATTCAGAGTGAGCGTATGGCAACCGGTGTGTATATGGAGTACGCGAAACAGCTCGTTGAGAAAGGCGAGGCTTACTACTGCTTCTGCACGAAGGAGCGTCTTGAGTCCTTAAAGAGCGCCGTTTCCGAGAGCGATGAGAACAAGGAGATCGTTAAGTACGACAAGCATTGTCTCTCTCTTAGTAAAGAAGAGATCGATGCACGTCTCGCTGCGGGAGAGCCGTTCGTAATTCGTCAGAACACCCCGGCTACGGGAACAACGACGTTCACGGATGCCATCTACGGTGATATTACGGTTGAGAACAGCGAGCTCGACGACATGATTCTCATTAAGAGCGACGGTTATCCGACGTACAATTTTGCGAACGTAATCGACGACCACTTGATGCAGATTTCCCACGTAGTTCGTGGCAACGAGTATCTTTCCTCTACGCCGAAGTACACTCGCCTCTATCAGGCATTTGGCTGGGAGGAGCCCATCTACGTACACTGCCCGCTCATCACCGATGAGACGCACAAGAAGCTGTCTAAGCGTAGCGGACATTCTTCCTTTGAGGATTTGCTTGAGCAAGGCTTTGTAACCGATGCTATCGTGAACTTCATCGCGCTGCTCGGTTGGAGCCCGACGGAGAATGAGGAAATCTTCTCTCTCGAGGAGCTGATTGAGAAGTTTGACTACCGTCACATCAGCAAGTCGCCTGCCGTATTCGATATGACGAAGCTTCGTTGGATGAACAGCGAGTACTTAAAGCGCATGGACAACGACGAGTACTACGAGCTGGCAATGCCTTATATCAAGGAAGTCATCCACAAGGATTACGATTTGACGAAGATTGCGGACCTCGTGAAGACTCGTATCGAGGTGCTTCCGGACATTTGTGAGAAGATCGACTTCTTCGAGGAGCTTCCGGATTACAGCATCGAGATGTACACGCACAAGAAGATGAAGACCAACTCGGAGAATTCTCTCCAGGTGCTTCGCGACATGCTTCCTCGCCTTGAGGCAATGGACGATTTCTCGATTGCAGCCATCGAGGAGACCTGCATGGCTTACGTTGCAGAGAAGGAAATCAAAAACGGCCTTTGCTTGTGGCCGCTTCGTACCGCAGTATCCGGTAAGCAGATGACGCCCGGTGGTGCATACGAGATTATGAATATCTTAGGAAAGGACGAGAGCTTGAGACGTATTCGCGTCGGCATCGATAAGCTTTCTCAGTAGAAGGAATATGAACCGCAACCCCGCCCAGACAGAAGCAATCTGTCATGGAGACGGACCGATGCTGGTTCTTGCAGGCCCCGGCTCCGGTAAGACTACGGTCATTACCGGCCGGGTGCGGCACCTTATCGAGCATTACGGAGTCCATCCCGAGCAGATTCTTGTCATCACATTTTCTAAATCAGCCGCTCTCGAAATGAGGGAGCGCTTCGATTCTCTTACGGGACACGCGTACAGCGGAGTCCACTTCGGCACTTTTCACGCCTGCTTTTTTCACATACTAAAACTCGCATATCAATATAACGCTTCACACATTCTGAAGGACCACGAGGCTCTTGCGATCCTTACGGACATTTTTGCGCGAATACGGCCGGATTATGCCGCCGAACGGGATCTTGTGCGAAATGTACTGCAGGAATTCATGCGCTACAAAGGAAGCTACTCGCTCTGCTCCGAGGAGGAGCGCGCCGCCTTCACGCCGATTTCCTGCGACCGCGACACCTTCTTCGCCGCGTATCGTGCTTATGAAAATGAGCTGCGCACGCGAGGTCGAGTCGATTTCGAGGACATGCTCTATCTCACCTACGAGCTTTTGTCGCAGCGCCCGGACATTCTTGCATTTTGGCAGGAACGGTACCGCTATCTTTTGATTGACGAGTTCCAAGACATCAACGAGCTGCAATATCGAATTGTGCAGCTGCTGACCGCAAAGCATCGCAATCTGTTCGTTGTCGGCGATGACGACCAGGCCATCTACGGCTTTCGTGGAGCAAGCTCAAAGCTGATGCTGCATTTCCCTGACGATTACCCGGACTGCAAGCGCGTGCTTCTCGACGTCAATTACCGCTGTCGGCCGGCCATCGTAGAGGCCGCGGGCAATCTGATTCGCACCAACACCGATCGATTCGCTAAGACGATTCACGCAGCAAAGCCTGCCGGAGAGCCGGTGCATTTTCCGGTCTTCGAGTCCGTTCTCGAGGAAAATGCGTACGTCGTCGCCGGCATTACCGAGCTTCTGCGCTCCGCCGTCCCCCCTTCCGAAATCGCCGTCTTATACCGGACCAACCTTCAGCTTCGAAGCTTGGGCGAGCAGCTTCTGCGACACGGTATTCCCTTCTCTGTTCACGGCGTCCTCCCCTGCTTATACGAAAATCCCTACGTGCTCATCGTCCTCTCCTATCTGCGAGTCGCTCTCGGTAGCCGGAAGCGCGCGGACCTTCTTCCGATGCTCAACAAGCCGAATCGATACGTCGAGCGCTCAATGCTTCGAAGCACGGAGATCGACTTGGACGCACTAACCGGCTCCTACGAGGCCTGTGGCAAGCGCTATGTTGCCGACCGACTGCGCCTTCTATCCGCACAGCTTGCTAAGCTGAGTCGCATGAATCCGTACGCCGCCATCCACTACATACGCCACGTCATCGGTTTAAACGAATACCTCATGGACACCTGCGGCAATTCGGAGGAAATCTTCGAAACGCTCGATGAGCTCATGGAAAATGCACGGCATTTTGCCAACATCGGAGACTTCTTAGACTACATTCAAGAGTATTACGAATCGTACCGCGAGCAGACGACCGTCCGTAAGCAGGTCGCAGAGGAGGGAGTCGTGCTTACGACCTTCCACAGCTGCAAGGGACTGGAGTTCTCGTACGTCTACATTTGCGAATGCAACGAGCTGCTGACGCCACACAAAAAGGCGCTGCTTCCGGAGCATATCGCGGAAGAGCGCCGTCTGTTCTATGTTGCTATGACTCGTGCAAAGGAACGTCTCGTCCTATGCCGAGTGAAAAAGAGATTCGGTCGGGCCATGGAACCCTCCAGATTTCTCGGTGAGATTTTGCTGCCTGCGTCTGCCCTGATTCCCGGGGCAAGAGTCGTCCACAAACAATTCGGAGTCGGCACCATCGTGCATCGCGACGGTGACCGTCTGCAGCTTCGCCTCGATCGCCACCTGCTGCCAAAGACTCTATCGATTCGACACTGCGTCGAAAGTCAGCTGTTGTCGCCGGCACCTTGAGCTTCTCGCCCGGTACCTTTCGTCGGCGACGATTATCGGCGTCGTTCCGTGGTGGCGATTGCCTGCGCCTTAAGTCGCCCGGTCAATCACTTAGATCTCGTCATCGTAAAGCTCGTCCAAGTCCTCTTCGTCCATGTATTCGTCAAATGCAATGGAAGCCTCCTCGAACTCCTCGTCCGTCTCGATATTTTCAAGCTTAATATCGTCGTCCGTCTCGCCCTGGATAAAGCGGTAGAGATACACCGGAGCCTCTTCGCCTTCCAGTCTGGGAAGCAGCGCAATGTAATCTCTGTTCTCATCTACCGGAAAAACTGCGATAACATCGCATACCAATTCCTGATCGTCATCCAGGTACAAGGTTACCTGATCGTGGTCTATATTCTCTTTGTAATCAGCCATATTCGTTCCCTCCAAGGATTCTCTAGTGTGCATGCGCAGACATCTCGTCGTGACAGATGCCCTGAAAATGCGTTCCTATTTTAACGTATTCTTACCCAAAGTGCAAGCACAAAATACATTGTCACCACCCGTGGCGTATGCTATACTTACAGTGCGTACCGACGACGAAAGGCAAGGTGTATTTTACCGCCGACATATGGCGCGGGCTTCGCCGTACGCAACGCATTTTCACTATGTTAAGGAGGTCACTATGGGCAATGATACGACAATCCATGTAGACGATATGGCGCCGATTCGGATTTGTATGTCCGTTCGTGACCTTGTGGAATTCGTTACGCGCAGTGGCGACATCGACAATCGCTCCGGGCACAGAGACCCCGACGCCATGCACGAGGGCTCCAGACTGCACCGCAAGCTACAAAAGCGCAAGGGCAGCAATTATACCCCCGAGGTGACCTTGTCGAACACGACCACTTTAGAATATGAGGGAGATACGTTCTCCTTTGAAATCGACGGTCGCGCCGACGGCATTCTCGATCTGACTTCCGCGGAATTCCGTCTTCACGAGGACAACGAAGCGCTCGTATTCTCCGACGTACCGTACGTCATCGACGAGATCAAATGTGTCCTGCGAGACATCTCCTCCATCGACGAGCCCGTACCGGAGCATCTCGCACAGGCAAAATGCTACGCGCATTTTTACGCGCTCGAGCAAGGCCTGTCCACAATCGGCGTCCAGCTGACCTATTGCCATATGGAGACCGAGCGAGTGCGCTATTTCACGGAATTTTATCAAGCCGAGGAGCTGGCCGATTGGTACCGAGGCCTCTGCCATTCCTATTGCAAATGGGCCAAATGGCAGCACGACCACGCAATCGCACGCACAGCTTCCATGCAAGGACTTGCATTTCCGTTCGATTATCGCCCGGGACAAAAGGACTTGATCACCGGTGTGTACCGCACGATTTTACGAAGAAAGCAGTTGTTCCTCGAGGCTCCCACCGGAGTCGGAAAGACGCTTTCGACTGTCTATCCGTCCGTGCTTTCCATGGGACAAGGACTGACGGAAAAGCTGTTCTATCTTACCGCAAAGACCATTACGAGAACCGTTGCCGAGGATTCCTTTCGGACTTTGATTGAGCACGGTCTTGTGTTTCTACCCATTACGATAACCGCCAAGGAGAAGGTGTGCGTCCTCGAGACGCCCGATTGCAATCCGCTCGCCTGCCCGAGGGCCAGAGGGCATTTCGATCGCGTGAACAACGCCGTGTTTGCGCTCCTTTCTACTGTAGTAGAATATAGTAACGACAGCGCTTCTCACGGAGGAGGACTGTTTGACCGGCAGCTTCTATTGCAATTTGCCGAGGAGTATCAGGTATGCCCGTATGAGATGAGTCTCGACGTGGCACTGTTCGCCGATGCGGTCATCTGCGATTACAATTATGTCTTCGACCCGAATGTGTATTTCCGCCGTTTCTTTTCCGGTGAGCAGCGAAGAGACTACGTCTTGCTCATCGACGAGGCTCACAATCTGGTTGAGCGCGCGAGGGAGATGTACAGCGCCACCTTGGTGAAGGAGGATTTCCTTGCGTGCAAGCGCTTGCTTGCACAGCACGCAAAGGCGGCCAAAGCACTCGAGTCTGCCAACAAGGCCATGCTGGCGATTCGAAGGGAGCACGAGCATTTTGCCGTGCTTGAGGAGATTGACAGCTTCGCTCTCGCGCTCATGCGCACGATGAGCGCATTGGAGGACTTGCTGGCCGATCGACACGTAGAGCTTCCGAAAGAGGTGCTGACGCTGTATCTGGCGATTCGGCATTTTCTTGCGATGCATGAGCTCATTGATGAGCACTATCGTATCTACTGCGACTACACCTCGGAAGGACATTTTCTCGTACGACTTCAGTGCATGAATCCGGCGTCGTCGTTATCGAGACGACTTCAAGCCTGTCGTTGCGGCATCTTTTTCTCCGCAACGCTTCTGCCGATTCGCTATTACCGCGAACAGCTCGGCGGAACCGATGAGGACTATGCCGTCTATGCCCCGTCGCCATTCTCGCCGGACAATCGCCTGATTGCCTGTGCGACCGATGTCAGCACACGCTACACGCGGCGAAATGAACTGGAGTACCGCAAGATTGCCGAATACATTCGCACCTTCTGCCACGCAAAGCGCGGCAACTATATCGCATTTTTCCCGTCCTACCAATACCTTTCCTCAGTCGCGCAGTGGCTTTCGGACGACGATGAGCTGACACTGCTTACGCAAGCATCTAAGATGAACGAGACGGAGCGCGAGGAGTTCCTCGATGCATTTTCCTGCGAAAGCGAGAATACGCTGCTCGGCCTATGTGTTATGGGCGGAATCTTCAGCGAGGGCATCGACCTTCGCGGCGAGCGTCTGATCGGCGCCATCATCGTCGGCACAGGCCTTCCGATGGTGTGCAACGAACGCGAGCTGTTCCGCAATCATTACGACCAATTCAACCGTCAGGGCTTCGCCTACGCGTACCAATACCCCGGAATGAACAAAGTCCTCCAGTCGGCAGGACGTGTAATCCGCACGACGGAGGACGTTGGTGCAATTCTTCTGTTGGATGAGCGTTTTCAAACGCCCGATTATCGTAGCATGTTCCCTAAGGAGTGGGAGCCGGTTGTTCCGGTCAGCCTCGATACGTTATCCACTACTCTTGAGGAGTTTTGGGGTCGGCATGCAACATGCGAACCTGATTCTTCCCACAACTAATACGGATGTGGCGATAGGTACCGATTACCTCACCGTCCGTATGAACATATTGATCACTGTCTGTAATCACCTCAACGCTGTTGCATTCCATCGTCAACACGTTGGGGTGTTTTATGTGTGTGCCCTTAAACAGCTTCGGCAAGATGAGCAGCACCTTCCACGGCTTCACGCCGTAGGCCATCACCACGGAAACCTTGCCGTCACAAGGGTCTGCATTCGGTGCCATCATAAGGCCGCCACCCTCGTATTTTTGATTCATAAAGCTCGCAAAGATCACGTCTGAAAAGCTTCTCGAATGGCCGTCTGCGACAAGCGTCATAGAAAATCGCGGATTCGCAAACACCTGCTTTACCGCCACGAGCATATATGCAAGCTTGCCAAGATGCAGCTTGTTCAAAAATTTCTTCAGGCTCGAGCCGTCTACCTCGCTGCACACCTTCGCATCATAGCCGATGCCGCTGCTGCCGGCAAAGCGAAACAGCCTCTTACCGTTCATGTCCTCAATCTCTCCGACATCGTACGAGCGCGTCGTCTCGGCCTCCAAAAGCTGCGCAAGGCACTCCTTCAAATCGAGCGGAAGTCCCAAGCCTCTTGCGTAATCGTTCGCCGAGCCCGCCGGAAGGTATGCGACCGTGAGCGACTCGTCAAAACGCAGGCCGTTCATGACCTCATTGATCGTTCCGTCTCCACCTACTACCCATACCGACTTCTCGCCGTACTGCACGCTCAGCTCTCTTGCCAAACGCTTCGCATCTCCTGCTTCCTTCGTCGGGTGCAGTTCATACTCGACCGAATGATTCGCCAGCTCATTCCGCAAAAAATCGCAGACACTTTGCTTTCTTCCGATCTGTGCATTTTCATTCACAATAAAATGAATCATCGTATCGTCACACGTTACTACGTCTTCTCAACCGGTCCAAGCGCCCTTGTCCGTTCCGCCAAGCTAAGCTACTCCGCCTGCTCGGCCTTTTCCTCTTCCGTAATTCCGTGCATCTCCTTTGCAATATAGATGGGGCGTTTTTTCACTTCCATGTACGCCTTTGAAAAATACTGCCCAAGCGTACCTATCATCAAGAGCTGAACGCCGCCCATGAACAAAATGACGGTTATCAGCGTCGGATAGCCTGCCACCGGGTCGCCCCAAACACACGTCTTAACGACAACCCACACGAGCATGCAAAATGCCAGCACACAGAACAGCATTCCCAACAACGACGCCACCGCCAACGGCACCGTGGAAAATGCGACAATGCCGTTCATGGAATACTTCACAAGACTCCAAAACGACCATTTCGTCTCGCCGGCTACACGCTCCACATTGTGATAGCTGATCCAATGTGTACGGAAGCCGACCCACGCGAAGATGCCCTTCGTAAATCGGTTGTACTCACCGAGCGAAAGCACCGCGTCGACCATCGTGCGATTCATCATACGGTAGTCCGTTGCTCCTTCAACGATATCCACACCGGATATCTTCTTGTTGAGCTTATAAAACTGTCTCGAGAAAAATGCTCGAATCTTTCCCTCGCCCTTGCGGTCGATTCGACGCATCGCCACGCTGTCATACTCTCCGCTTTGAATACGGTCAAGCATCTCCGGAATGTACTCCGGCGGATGCTGCAAATCCGCATCCATCACGACTACATAATCGCCCTTCGCATTCTTCAGTCCGGCATAGATACCGGCCTCCTTTCCGAAGTTGCGGGAGAACGACACGTACGCCACTCTCTCGTCCTGCGAAGCCAAGCGCTTTAATATCTGCAATGTATTGTCTTTAGAACCGTCATCTACAAATAAGAACTGACAGTCCACCTTATCCTGAAGCTGATGTGCAATCCCGACAATCGTATCGTAGAAAGCCTGTAACACTGCCTCTTCGTTGTAACAGGGCACAACAATTGTCAAGCATTCTTTTATCATCCTGCGATTCCTCCGTTCACGCATCTTCGGCGAAATCTCTCCCTCACGGCAACCCACCTGCCATGCTCCTCCGCCTTCGTAACCAATGCATTTTGTGTGATTCCACTATAACACACCGCATTTTTCAATGCAAGAACGGATTCCTTCCCATCCCGCCAAATGTGCCTCATTGCGACACGAAAACGCCCCGCGGTGGAACCCCAAAAGGCATTCTGTCATATGATGTAGAAAATGCAGCTGGGAGCTATCATGAACTACTATCGCAGTATACCCAATTCACGCCCCTGTGCAAACGTCCGCCCTGTCATGCCGGATTGCAACAACGCACGTCCGATTATGACAGACTGCAATAAAATGCGTCCGATTATGACGGACAACACAGGCGCCTGCTCTGCCGTCAAGGATTGCGACAATCACAGACACGACCATGAGTGTGAGCACAATCACAGACATGAGCATGAGTGCGAGCACAACCACAGACACGAGCACGATCACGAGCACAGATGCGACCACGGATGTGTGCACGAGCACAAATGCGACCACGAGCATCGCCCCCTCGCCATGGCCTTCGTCACTTGGCAGAGATTCGAGGATCTGTACGAGGCAGACGTCGCTTGGAAACGCGGAACATTATTTCAACAACTGGACTTGGTCTTTGCCGGAAAGAGAGGTTAATATGGAGAACATGTCTTCGAAGCATGAGCTGATCTGCGCAATCTCATGCGTTTCCTTCAAGATGGATGAGCTGCGCCTCTTCCTGGATACACATCCCGATTGCACCGAGGCCCTTGCCATGTATGACGAATGCGCAGCGAAACGCCACGACCTGCTGGCCGAATACACCAAGCTTTATGGCGGGCTGACCTCTTACTGCCCGAATGACAATATGGATTCGTGGCTGTGGATTTGCAAGCCGATGCCGTGGGAAGGAGTGTGAACGTATGTGGAGTTATGAAAAAAGACTGCAGTACCCTGTGAAGATTCGCGAGACGAATCCGAAGCTCGCTATGGATATCATGGCACAATTGGGTGGCCCCAATCGTTTTGCATTTTTCTTTGCCAATCCTTAGCCGTTTTTGCCATCTCAGCTACTTTTCAAGCGAAAAACTTTGTGATATACTTCGACTTGCCTTTCCAAAAAAGAGGCTGCTCGGACAGATTACGAGCACAGAAAAAACTACCCTTCTATTGATGTGGAGGACGAAACGATGACTACGAGTGATTCCTACGAAATGATTTTTTCAGCCGACAGCGAGCAGAAGAATCTCTATCTTCATTACTCCTGCCCGGCTAGCCGAGCACTCCATCAGCATTCCTTAGAGGATTTCAAAAAACCGATTGTCGATATCTTTCCCGAATATCTGGCCATGATGTACTATAACACCTTTCGCCGCATGAAGCAGTGCTCTACGCCCTGCAGTATTCTTCGCGAGTTTCCCGACGGTTCGGTGTGGAACGTGGAGATTACATACGAAAACCGCATGCTGCATTTTGTGGGTACTCGCTACGAGGTTCCTACCGAAGAAGGCATTTCGACCAGTTCCGAAAGTCTCTCGTACGGCACGCACGCGGGCACAATGCTTTTGACATGCGTGGACGGTGATTATATCATTGAGAACATGGACGAAAATCTCGAGTCCATGTTGCAAATGCACAGCGGCGATTCCATGTCCGCCTACTATTCACGTAGCCAGTTCATACGCTCTCCGAAGCTGTTGGATGCGGCATTTCACCGAAGCGACCTCTCGCACATTCTTGATGTGATTCTCGAGGATTCGCATTTTACACATCTGATGGTTTTCCTGTACCCTCTGCGTAGCGCAAAGAAGCAGTTGATTCTCAATGTGCATGCACTGACAGCGGACAGGTTTTTCGAGCTCGCATCCGGCTACTCGCAGTTCACAAGTCCGCGCCTCAAAAAGCCGGCAAAATGCTGCGCCACGACCGAAGCAGACCTTTCCTCGCCGCTTCACCTGACCAACCGCGAGAAAGAGATTTTGCCGATGCTCATCAACGGTCTTTCTTACAAGCTCATCGCCGAGAAGCTCATCATCGCTCCCGGCACAGTTAAGAAGCTGACGAGCAACATTTACCGCAAATACAACGTAACCTCCCGTTCCGAATTGGTACATCTTCTTTATCGAAATGCCGACCGATTATTCGGAATTGCATAGAGTTGCTTCATTGCACCTTCTCCAATGTAGGGGGGAGGTGCGGCTATCAATCAAAAACAGCGTAGGAATATCGTGGTCTCCGAATAGTCGGTGCCACTGTTCCTACGCTGCGTTATTATCGAGGCCTTTCTCTCGAAAAGTCCCCTTATTTCCTATTACTCAATCTACTTAGTCAAATACTAATCAATCAAATGCCAGCTCACGCTCATACAGCGCATCGGCAATCACATCAGCCATGTGAATCAAAGAAACCTGATGCTTCATCAACACCTTCCACAGCTGCTTGACAAAATGATAATTCGGAGACACCGCCGGAATTTCCTTCTCCTCGTCCGTCATCTTTCCGCGGATTCCATACACAACTACGTCTCCATAGTCCTCATAATTTCTACGCTCTGCAGTAATCTCATACTCTACCTCATCGAGAAGCATTTCCTCTAAATCGTTCATAAGACTGAACTCCTTTCTTAATTTGATAACCAAATTATACGAGGAGGTGGGGTCTAAAAAAATACCCCAAAGGTTTATTTTTCAGTAATAATCCTCCTGCCCCTTAAGTGGGCGAAGACGGGTCTGTACAAGGTCAAAAAGCTCCTTCGAAATAAGCGGCTTTTGCGACCCGGACACAACCCTCCCGCCCCGCCTTTGGCAACCGACGTAGAACGGATTTCTGAGGATGTAACCAACCTCTCTGGCGTGAAAATGCCCACCTCTCTTCGTGCATATGCCCGAATCGTTCAGCATTTGCGCAATTGCCCGAAGAGACGCTCCTTTGCTCGCCTCCCCAAATATCGTCGCAATCGCCTGTGCCTCATGCTCTACCGCCACAAAACGCCCGTTTTCCACCGTATACCCGAACGGAGGAATCGAGACAACGCCGCCGCGCAAAAACTTCTCCTCCATTCCCCTGCGCACCTCCTGCCCGAGGTTGATCGAATAATATTCGTCCATCGCCTCCAGCATGGCCTCCATGAGAAGGGACGTCGGATCCTCCTTCAGCGGCTCCGAAACCGAGATAACACGTATGCCGTGCTTTTTCAATCTCGCCTTGTATAGGATGCTGTCATTTCTGCTTCGCGAAAAACGCGAGAACTTCCAAACCAGTATGTAGTCAAATGGCCTCGGCCGTTCCGAAGCCGCGCGTATCATCTCGACAAATGCCGGTCGGTTGCACGCCCGCCTCCCACTGATTCCGACATCTCGGTAAATGTGCTCCGGAAGCAGAAGCATCCCCTCTCGCGTCGCATAACGGCTGATTTCGCGCATTTGGCTCTCCGGTGAATATTCGGTCTGTTCCTCCGTAGAAACTCGAATATAGGCCGCTGCGCGTGGTGTAGGTGTTCTCTTATCCTTTGCGATAGCTTGTGGTACGTTCATGAATGCTCTCGGTCTTCTTTTCTTCTATAGGCTATGTCATGCGCCGTCACGATATGCCTCGCGGCGACAAAACGGACCGTTCGGAGGTCCCGATGGTGAATTGGCAGCCAGCATGCGCTATTTGAGCCAGCGCTACGCAATGCCGTACCGCGAGGTGAGCGGATTGCTTACAGATATTGGAACCGAAGAATCTGCCCCATGATGTTACCAGTAAAAAAGCGAACGGCCTTGATTACTCAAAGTCGTTCGCTTTTCGATTCTGCATTTCAAAAGTGAAATGTAGAAATATTTCTTAGTGCGCATACGCAAAATCCAAAAAGTTCAGATGATGG
>JAZODS010000092.1:0-16089 GCA_045597165.1 Lachnospiraceae bacterium
GCCTTCGTCTCCAAGCCGATTACGGACTGGTGGAGAAGCACCTGATTCAATACGGAGCCGAGCACGTAACGGTAGCCCTCCTGTGCTCCTGCGGCCTCCACCGCCTCGGAGATGGCACAGCCGAGACTTCCGTTCGTTCCCGGGAATTCCTCGTTGATCTTGCGGCCGACCTCAGTCGTCATGGACGGGGACGGCGTTACCTTTGCGCCGTACGTACGCATTACCTCGCGACGGAACGGCTTCTGCTCATACGAAACCTTAACCATATATACCTGACAGTCGAGGTCGAAGTACGAGCACGCCATCGAAAGCGCGGTACCCCACTGACCTGCTCCGGTCTCGGTCGTAACGCCCTTCAAGCCCTGCTGCTTTGCGTAATATGCCTGCGCAATTGCGGAATTCAGCTTGTGGCTACCGGACGTGTTGTTACCCTCGAATTTGTAGTAAATGTGCGCCGGCGTTCCGAGCTTCTTCTCCAGACAGTACGCACGTACAAGCGGCGACGGACGATACATCTTGTAGAAATTGCGAATCTCCTCGGGAATGTCGATGTACGCATCGGTCTCGTTGACCTCCTGCTTCGCCAGCTCCTCGCAAAATACCGGATACAAATCCTCTGCCTTCATCACCTCTCCCGTAACCGGGTTGAGAAGCGGAGCGGGCTTGTTCTTCATATCGGCCTTTACGTTATACCACTGCTTGGGCATCTCGTGTTCTTCCAGATAAATTTTGTACGGGATCTCTTTGCTCATAAAAACTCCTTTCCGGAACCGTTGTTCCGATCCATAATGCTTTGCTCCCGCGGGAGCTCCCGAGCTTGCCGGGATTATGTTAAGTTACGTATTAAGACCGATGCGTGTGACTCGCCGTGGAAAATTCTGTCCCATCAACAAAAAATCCTGCCCTATTGAACCCAATAGGACAGGAGATAAACTCTCTGCGGTGCCACCTATCTTCATCTCCATCTATTGAAGATGCACTCTGCCATGTACTAACATACATGCACTGCTGTAACGTGCAGTCCACGTCTCCCCTACTCGGCTGCTGCCTTTCGGTTCGCCCTCACAAGTCCATTCACAGTTGTTCCCGTCATCGCGATTCCACCATCCGCGACTCTCTTGGCACGTTCCCAAAAGCTACTACTCTTGCTCGTCGGTTCTTAATATGCTAGTAGCATACTACCGAAAAAGAATTTTGTCAAGAGCCAATTTTCTTAGAGCTTCGCGTCCCACAGCCCGCAAAAGCTGTCGATGGGATCCTTGCCGAGAAAGGCCTCGGGCCCCGCCAAAAGCTTGTCTACCAAAGCGTCGAGCGTGCTCTCCTTGTTGTCATAAGCGTTGATATACGTCCTCGCCCACGGGATGTCTGCGAGCATCGTCGGCTGTCCGCAGCCGATGACCACTACCGGCACTTCGTACACATACCATGGAATCTCTCCGCCACCCTTGGACATGCCGAAGCTCGGTCTTCCGTGCGATACGTCACACAGCGTAATCACGAGATCCATGTCCGCCACAAAGTCCGCGATTGCGTTCTTTCCAGCAAAGTAAATGTTGATGTTCGGCTTCTCGCCTGCTGCCACTCGCTTCTTCATCTCCTCCAGCGGACTTTCGTAGACAAATGCGTCAAAGCCCCGCTCGCACAGCTTCTGCTTCAATACCTCCGCCGGGTTCCCGCCGCCGAAGCCCATCATTTTCATAAGCTCTGCCATGGCTCCGCCGGCGCCCTTTACGTGAACAAGCATGATGCGCTTGTAGCGCTCCGGTGTGATCGGAAATGTGGCTTCGTCTTTGCATTTGACCAAGGTGATGGCGTCACGACTGATGGCGCGCTGCAGCTCCTTGTGCGATTCCTTACCGAGCACCTCCCGCAGAACGTCAGGCTGCGGAACGAGCTCCTCCTTCGCCTTTTTGTGAAGACCCATATGTGCCTTCAGACCGAGGATTCGGGTGAGCGCTTCGGTTATGCGAGCCTCGCTGATTACGCCGTTTCGGTAGGCGCGAAGCATCGTTTCGTAGTCCTCCTCCGGGTCGTTAAAGAACAAAAACATATCGCAGCCCGCGTTGATGGCCAGCGGCAGCATCTCACTGCGCTTCATACCGTTCGTCATCGCAACCATGTGCGAGGCGTCCGTCACAACCATTCCGTTAAAGCCGAGGTGGTCGCGCAGCAAGCCCGTCATCAGCTCGTGACTGAGCGTCGCGGGCTGCATGTCCTCGTCGACAATGCTCGGATTGATGGCGCGCGTCACATTCGGCATCAAGATATGGCCGCCCATAATGGCGTCGAGGTCGTTTTCGATGAGTTGGCGATACACCATCCCGTAGGTGGCGTCCCACTCCTCGAGGCTCATCGCATTTACGTTGTTGGAGACGTGCGCATCTCGGAAATCCAGTCCATTGCCGGGAAAATGCTTGGCCGCACACGCAAAGCCCGAAATCGCATGCGCGCCCTGCAGGTACGCTACGCTCATCCTAGCGACGCGCTCGGGATCGTTTCCGAAGGCACGGTTGATGATCTCGTCATTTTGCCAATTGTACGCGATGTCGCACACCGGCGAAAATGCCATGTTGCAGCCGAGTGCGGCGGCCTCCTCATTTGCCATGCGTCCCAGCTCGTAAGCGTAGTCTGCGTTTCGTGTGGCGCCGATCTTCACACCATTGCCGAGATACGTGCCGTCCGCGCACGCTCCGTCGCCGCCCATCTCCGTGTTGCACGCAATGAAGATCGGAATCTTCGCGTACTTTTGCAGCTTGCGGTTCTGCTCCTGAATCGCCGCGCCGGGCGCCGGATTGTAGCGGCAGCCTCCGAGATGATACTTCTCCATCAGCTCGCGCAAATGCTCCTCCTCGTGCGACGCCGTCAGCTGAAAGAACAGCTGTCCGACCTTTTCCTCCTCGCTCATCGCTTGTATCGTCTGTTCCACCCATCGAATGTCCTCGTCGGACAGGTAATAAGGCCTTGCCTTTAGATCAACCATCTCTCTTCCCCCCAGATTGCTTATCATTCCGAACTCTTCTCCGGTTGGCGAGACTTCTCGCTTCCTCTTAGGTTGTCTGCAAATGCCTTCTCCTTCGCTTCCTGATACTCTCCTCCGTACGTTCCGTTCCTAAGCCGCGGAACCGCCTGTTCAACGAATTCTCGCCACGACTCCGCCTCGTGCCGAACCAAAATGGGATAAAAAAAGACCCCGCTTTGCTTGGCCGCCTCGTAATCTCCCGGCGCATCGCCGGTCATCATCACCTTGTCCGCATCGTAGCCCTTCTTCAACAGCTCTCCGATGCAAAATGCCTTGCTGCCCGCGTCCTGCGCCAGCAAGATGTCCACCTGCTCCATCAGCCCGTGCAACGTCCACTCTTCCTCGACCGCCTGCAAATTGGCCGACGACACAATGGCAATGTCCGCGTACGTATGGGCAAATGCCAGCGCCTCCTTCACGCCCTCAAACGGCCGCTTGGCCTCGTCCGGCAGCGCATCGATGCTCGCATTTACCCGGCGTGACCACGAAAGCGCCTTGCTAAGAATCGCGGGCGCCTCGGGTTCGGTCGAATTGCACGTTGCCTGCGGCGCCGCCTCTCTCGGAACAGTCACGCCCAACGGACCGGGCGCCGCCTCTCCGATTGCCCTCTCAAGCGCCGGATTGGACAGCTCGGGGCTCTCCTCGACCCAACGCTCCAACGTCTCGATTCCCTCAATCGGGCAATACGTGTCGTTGACCTCTCGCAGCATCCTCGCAAGCCCTTTGAATCGGTTGATTCCGCGCGTCATGCTGTACAGATTCAGCTCATTCCACCGCTTCAAAATCGGCTCTTCCCACTCGGTAAGCCCCCATTCCTCAACCATCCGCGGCCCGAAGCACCGCTCGTGCTTCACATCCATCGTATCCATCGCACAGCCGTCGGAATCGATGCAGATCAAATACTGCTTTCGCTTCACATAATCTCTCAAGCCCGTCGCAAGCCACCTCCTCACAAGAATTCCGCATTCGCAATATCATCATTTCTTGTATTGTGACTCAAAGCACGGCGAGTTATGCGTCGGAGTTTCGACGAACAGAATCTTTACTCTAAGGCTTCTTCCTCCCCTGAATCTACGTTGAATTCCATCAGCTCCTCCACTCGACAGCCCAGCGCATACGCGAGCCCAAGCAAATTCTTGCCGGTCGCTTTGTTGATGTCTTTCGCTCGTTGCTCATATTGCTGAATCATTCGCAGCGAAACACCGGACTTCTCCGCCAAAAGTCTCTGCGAATATCCCATCGCTCGACGCAATATCTGCAATTGTGTCTGCGGATTCTTTCGACGAATGATACGATTCGCAGTATCGACAAATTTCTGCTCCGACGCCTCATGCAGCGTAGGGTACATTCTCAGAATCTCCTCCATGCTGAGACTTTGCAAAATGTTCTTAAAGCTCCTGCCGGTAAACCACTGAAAATACGCCAAAATCCAACCTCCCCAGTACTCCGGAGAGCGCTCATATTCCACTCTTGCCTCGGGAAGCTCTCTCTTCTGACCGGACGAGGCAACAACTTCCCATACGAGTTCCGTGCCGGACATGCCCGCCACGTATTTGGGCGCCCCTGCACCGAACTGCTCCGCGATTCCTCCCGCTACGAACATCTCCATAAATTCATCTGAGTTCATTCCGCAGTCATTTACCGCGTAATCCAAGGCCTCCCCAAGATTACGCATCGCATCATCAAGGTAATTCTCACTGTATACGCGGATCATCTTCCCGAACCTCCTCTCGGATGATATCTCTCATATAAAGTCCTTCGCCATCTTGCTCAAGTTCTTTCAAATATACCTCTCGCGCCGCATCGTCTCTCGCTTTGCGCTTACTGTAATAGATTCGATTATCAGCCGCAGTGTAAGACACAAAACGAATCGCCTCAAACGCTTTAGGTGATTTCAAAACGAACTGTTCTCCCAAATCCCCTAAACGCATGGCATGGCTTAGCTGCTTCAACGATATCTCGTTATTCACAAATGCTCGAGCAAACGAAAAATAGGAATCGTCTGCTCGATACCCCCGCACCACATCGTAATCACTCAAATCAATAAGAAAATGCTCTTGCAACCACTCCGCACCACGTCTCATCATTGGTGTCGACAGACGGAGTTTGCGATAATGCAATAACAATGCCAGCCAATGTAGAATCGAAAATTCCTCGGACTGCAAGTTCAACACGCGAAGCCCCTCTGTATCAATTGTGTACGCATTTGCATAGCCGTCCACGCCGTCACTGCATGCCCACTCCTTCGCCAATTCCAAATGCTCTGTGCAATAAAATCCTCGTCCATAATCATTGTATAACTTGCCCTTCTCTAACACGGGCTTCTCGATAATCTCTCGCGATCCGTGGTACAACAGCTTCTTGTCCATGTATGTTCCCCCCTCCAACGCTTCTCTTTGTGACTCCAAAGAGTCACCTTTTCATTATTGTATCTCTATAGAGATACTTTGTCAAGAAGCAAAAAAGCAGACCCCACTCGGGGGTCTGCCCTACAATACCGAATATAGCTTACAGGCCGAAGCGATCGGACTTCTCGTCTACGATCAAAATCTTGCCTTCCTCGCCGACCAAGCGCTGGCCTGCGTGGATCGTGTCTCTGCTCTCTACGATGCAGTTCTCGATATACGTGTTGTCACCGATATGAACGTCATTGAGAATGATGGAGTTCTTAATCGTTACGTTGTTGCCTACGTATACCTTCTTGAAAATGATCGAGTTCTCAACGTTACCGTTGATGATGCTACCGGAGGACACGAGACTGTTCTTGATGGTAGCGTCCGGATTGTACTTCGCCGGCGGCAAATCGTCCACCTTGGAGTATACGTCCGGATACTGCTTGAAGAAATAATCTCTTACCTCCCTCTTGAGGAAGTCCATATTGGTGCGATAGTACGCATCCACCGTTGCGATGTTGCTCCAGTATCCGCTCATCTCGTAAGAGTAAATTCTCTTAGCGTCCTTGTAACGAATGAGCACGCCGCGTACGAAATCGTAATCGTTGTCCTCAATGCATTTTTCCAAAAGCTCGATGAGAAGACGACGACGAATTACGTAAATGCCCGCAGACACCAGACGTGCGTCCGTCTCAAGCGGCTTCTCCTCGAAGTCTACGATTCTGCCGTCCTCGTCCGTCGACACTACACCGAATCGACGAATGTCCTCGCCCTCGCTCAGCTTCGTCGTTACTACGGTAACGTCCGCCTGCTTTGCAATGTGAGCCTCGATTACCTTGTTGTAATCCAGCTTATATACGCCGTCGCCGGACGCGATGATCGCATACGGCTCATGGCACTCCTTCAAAAAGTCAAGGTTCTGATACATGGCATCTGCCGTTCCGCGGTACCAGAAACCATTCTCCTGCGTAAGCGTCGGAGCAAATACGTACAGACCGCCCTGCTTACGTCCGAAGTCCCACCATTTGGACGAATTCAAATGCTCATGCAAGGAACGGGAGTTGTACTGCGTCAGTACCGCTACCTTCTGCACATGAGAGTTCGTCATGTTGGATAATGCAAAGTCAATGCTACGGAAGCTGCCCGCTACCGGCATCGCTGCAATGGCTCTGCGATTCGTAAGCTCTTGCATACGATTGGAATTGCCACCTGCTAAAATAATACCGACTGCTTTCATTGTCCGTCACCTGCCTTTACCAAGCTTTCTCCGCTTTCCAGAACGCCGTTGATGTAATCATCCTCGCACGTTCCACCGGAAATAACGGTGTTCTTGCCGATCTTCACGCCGTTCGGAATTACCGAATCCTCGCCGATCGTAACAAGACCGTCTGCGTAAATGTGCGGCTTCCACGTATTCGGCTTCTCTTCGCCGATACCGATCTGACATCCGTCACCGATGACAACGTTCTCACCGACGATAACCTTGTCGAGAATCGTTCCCTTACCGATTACGGAGTTCTTCATAACGATGGAATCCTTCACCACCGCGCCCTCTTCAATCGTAACGCCGGCGCCGATTACGGAGTTGTGAACTTCACCGTACACATCCGTACCCTCACCGATGATACAACGATTGATTACTGCGGTATCCGCAATGTACTGCGGACGAATGATATCGCTCTTCGTGTAGATCTTCCAGAACTCGTCGTAAAGGTCGAATACCGGCACGATATCGATCAGCTCCATATTTGCTGCCCAGTAGGAACCAAGTGTTCCGACGTCCTTCCAATAGCCGTTGAACTCGTATGCAAATACGCGATCACCACGGTTATGACAATACGGAATGATGTGCTTACCGAAGTCGCAGCCCTCCTGCTCGGACAGAGCAATCAAGGCCTCGCGCAGCACCTTCCACGTAAAGATATAGATACCCATGGAAGCCAGGTTGCTTCTCGGGTTCTTGGGCTTCTCCTCAAATTCACGAATACGCATGTCGTCATCGGCGATTACAACACCGAAACGGCTTGCCTCTTCCCACGGCACCGGAATCGTTGCCAGTGTAATGTCTGCGTTGTTTCTCTTGTGGAACGACAGCATCTCTTCATAATCCATCTTGTAGATATGGTCGCCACCGAGCACGAGCACGTACTCCGGATTGTAAGCTTCCATAAAGCGAAGGTTCTGATAGATTGCGTTCGCCGTACCGGTATACCATTCCGCGTTCGTACTCTTCTCGTACGGAGGAAGAATGGACACACCACCGATGTTGCGGTCCAAATCCCACGGAATACCGATACCGATGTGTGTATTCAGCCTCAGTGGCTGGTACTGTGTCAATACACCAACCGTATCAACGCCCGAGTTAATACAGTTGCTCAAAGGGAAATCAATAATGCTGTATTTCCCACCGAACCCTACGGCCGGCTTTGCCACGCCCTGCGTCAGCACACCAAGTCTCGATCCTTGGCCTCCTGCAAGCAGCATGGCGATCATTTCTTTTTTAATCACGTGACCACCTCTTTGCTAGTTATTCTCGGAATCCTAACGAGCTACAGTCTGTCTGCAACAGTTCTCTGCCATGGACAGACTATACAACGGTATTATTATATCATACGAAATGCAAAATGTGAATATAATTAATAATTTTTCTGTCGAAATATATTTCCTTTTATGCATATTACACAAAACTGCGTGTTTCATGACGTCATAGCGGCATTTTGCCCGTTGTGCGCGAAAAATGCGGAAAGTCCGCGCCTTTTGCGAACGACTTTTTTGGTTTTTGCCGCTCTTTCTGCAAGAAAAGATTGAGTTTTTTCGATTTCGTGGTATGATGGAACAGGTGAGGATATTTTTTGTCCGTTGCCGCACGTTAGCAACGGCCTTTTTCGCCACTAGTAAGGAGGCTTTATGTTTTCTATCGATATATCGAAACCCATACATATTTACTTTATCGGAATCGGCGGAATCAGCATGAGCGGTCTCGCTATGCTTCTGCAGTCAAAAGGCTTTTCCGTCAGCGGCTCCGACCGTACGAAGAGCGATTTGACGATGAAGCTGGAGGCCCTCGGCATCCAAGTGTTTTACGGTCAGCGCGCCTCCAACATTTCCGACGATATCGAGCTCGCGGTTTATACCGCAGCCGTACATCCCGACAACCCGGAATACGCAGCTTGCGTAGAGAAGGGCATTCCGCTTATGGATCGCGCAGAGCTGCTCGGTCAGCTTTCGCATACCTACCCGGTATCCATCGGCGTTTCCGGTACGCACGGCAAGACAACGACCACCTCTATGATTGCTTTGATGCTCGTAGAGGCCGGCCTGGACCCGACCATTTCCCTCGGCGGCATGCTTCCGGCAATCGGCGGCAATTTGAGAATCGGGGAATCCGACAACTTCTTATTTGAAGCATGCGAATACACGAACAGCTTCTTGAAGTTCTTCCCGACCGACGAGGTAATCTTGAATATCGACGCGGACCATCTGGACTTCTTCAAGGACCACGATGACATCCGCCACTCCTTCCATCTGTTCGCGGAGAGACTTCCCGAGGACGGACATTTGATTATCAACGGAGAGATTCCGCAGCTCGCGGAGTTCTTGGAGGGACTTCACGGAAGCATCGACACGTACGGAGTGCTCGAGGAGGGCGAAGACCCGGCGAACAGCCCGTATCGTTTTTCGGCTGCTAACATTGCATTTGACGACCACGGCTGTGCTTCGTACGACCTTTACGTGGACGGCGCGTTCGTAGACCGCATCGCCCTTTCCGTCATCGGCAAGCACAACGTATCCAACTCGCTCGCTGCGATTGCAGAGGGCTACCTTCGCGGTATCTCCATGGAGGCGATGAAGCGCGCGTTGCTTGCATTTACGGGCACAGGACGTCGCTTCGAAATCAAGGGCACGCTCGGCGGAATCACCATCGTAGACGACTACGCACATCATCCGACCGAGGTAATGGCAACGCTGTCTTCCGCTCAGTCGGTGCCGCACAATACCCTTTGGTGCGTATTCCAGCCGCACACCTATACCCGCACGAAGCTTCTGCGTGAGGACTTCGTTCAGGCACTCGCATACGCAGACAAGATTGTCCTTGCCGACATCTATGCCGCAAGAGAAATCAACACCGGCGAGATCTCCTCGCAGGATTTATGCGACGACCTCAGAAAAATGGGAAAAGAAGCGTACTATTTCCCCTCTTTCGACGCCATCGAAAATTTTTTATTAAATAATTGTGTCAACGGCGATTTGTTGATAACTATGGGCGCCGGAGACATAGTAAAAGTGGGCGAAGCGCTACTTGGCAAATAAGTTATCCACAATATCCACAATCGCAGTTGATACTATTGATTGTGGATATTTTTCTGTATCACCATACGGAAAATGCTTGGATATCGTTCTCGCAACCCTTGATTTCACGTGGGTTTCGACACTTTTCCTCCACTTTCGCAAATGCGCGCCGCTGCGTTCCTATCACAAATTCCACTTTATCCACAATCCTTTTCTACCGAATTAGGCTGTGAATTTGCCTATTTACTTTTAAAAAGGTTTGCGGTAAACTGTGGACGCGAGATGCCCTTCAAGACCCTTTTCGGCCTATTTTGAGCATCTTGACAAAGCGATTGGGAAGGAGGCAGCAGCATGTGTACGATTCGTCTTCGCACTAGCGAGAAGAAGCAATTTACGAAGATTTCGAACCGATTTATCGACGAGTATATGGCCGATGCGAACGGCTCTTACGTGAAGATTTATCTTTACCTGCTCCGCTGCATCTCCGCTTCCGCAACGGACGGCCCGAACGGTCTTGACGTTGCACTGTCCGCTATGGCAGATCGTCTGGAGTATACCGAGAAGGACATCCTTCGTGCCTTGCGCTATTGGGCGAAGCGCGGAGTGCTTGAATTCGGACAAGCAGACGACGGCTCCGTTTCGTGGATTGAGCTTACGGACCTGGCCAACGAAGAGGCGGACGAGTCCGAGGTGAACGGCTCCGTTCCTTCCTTTGTACGTACTGTGAAGCCGACCGTGACCGAAGCCCCCGAGATCTCTCAGGAGGCCTCGCTGGACCACATCTTCGACGAGGTGGAGAAGCTACTGTGCCGACCGCTCTCTCCGAAGGATTCCGCTGCGACGCAGTATGTCATCGAAGCACTGCAGTTCTCGCCGGAATTGATTTTGTTCCTTTACGAATATTGCGTTACTGCGGGGAAGACATCCCCTGACTATATACAAAAGGTTGCAATCCGCTGGAAGGAGGACGGCATCTGCACCGTAGAAGCGGCTCAGAATGCGGTACAGGCCTACCGTGCCGGCGTTCGTGCGGCGATGAAGGAGTTCGGCTTGTCCGGAAGCCCCGGTGCGGCACTGCTGAAGTACGTGAACCAGTGGGAGACCGAGCTACATATGCCGGCCGAGCTGATTGAGCTCGCCTGCCGTCGCGCCTATCTGGCAACCGGCAAGGCATCCTGTCAGTACGCCGACTCGATTCTCGTCCGTTGGAACAACGGCGGAGCACATACCATCGCAGAGGTGGAGCAGCTGGACAGAGAACACGAGCGTGCACAAAAGCAGCGTCCCGTGCCGAACAGCAATCGCGCCGTCGCAGGAGCATTTAGCAGCTTCTCGCAGCAGAGAGACTACTCCGAAGAGGACATGGCGGCAATTGAGCTTCGCTTGCGCGGACTGTAGGCATTTTTGGCCGCAGGCGTTTGTGACTGTAGGCATTTTTCTAAGAACGATTTGTGTGGAAAGGAGTTATCATGGCACTGACCAATTCGGAATATCAGACGATTATGCGCGATTACGAAGAGCTTCAGCAGCAGCACCGCGCCGCTTTGAATGCGCGTCGTGCCTTGGTATACGAGAAGCTTCCCGTGCTTTCGGAGATTGACGAGCAGTTGATTCGCGGCTCCGTACAGGCGGCAAAGCTGGCACTTGGCGGCGACTCCTCCGCGCTTGACGCACTCTCTCGGACAAATGAGCGACTGATTCAGCAGAAGAAGGACCTTCTTGCGCGTGCCGGTTTTCCGGACAACTATCTGGAGATGACGTACCACTGTCCGCTTTGTAAGGATACCGGCTCTGTGAACCATCGCCCGTGCAACTGCTTTAAGCAGGCGGTGATCGATAAGTTCTATCTCGATCCGGGCCGCAAGGAGCTTTTGGAGCACGAGAATTTTTCGACGTTTGACTTCGACTTCTATTCGGAGAGCTTGGTCGACCGCGCATCCGGCATGACACACTTAGAGCTTGCGAAGCTTGCCTATAACCGTGCCGTTTCCTTTGTCGAGCGCTTCGACAAGAACCGCACAAACCTTCGTATCAGCGGCAGCACCGGCGTAGGAAAGACCTTTCTCACGAACTGCATCGCGAAGGCTTTGCTCGACAAGGGCTACACCGTCCTTTATCTGTCCGCCTTTCGGATGTTCGAGCTGTTTGAACGCTATCGCTTCGGTGACAAGGAGAATAAGGACGAAGCAGCCAAGGATTTTGATATGGTATTGGACTGCGACTTATTGATTATAGACGATTTGGGAACCGAGATGCCGAACTCCTATACTGTCTCGCAGCTGTTCTCGTGCATTGACGAGCGCGCGCTGAGACGAGCTTCGACCATCATTTCCACGAATCTTACGATGGACGAGATCCGCAAGCGCTACAGCGAGCGTATCGCATCCCGTCTGATGAACTACGAAAGCATCCTCCTTCTCGGCGGCGACATCCGCGTAAAGAAGGTTATGCAAGGTTAACGTACCCCAGCGCCTACGGGCATTTTCTCGCGACGCGAGCGCGCATTTTCACACGCGAACGAACGTCTCGGTGCCCCACACGCGCACAAATATACAACTCAATGGAGGTAACTTATGTCCCAGGAAGACAACTTGATTGAAAGCATTTCGTACGGCCCTCTTGGTATTATCGCAATGGAGAGCAGCCGACCGATCGGAAAGAAGGTCGATGACTACATTGTATCGTGGCGTAACAACAGAGACCACAAGTACCTGTCCGATCCGGATTACGACCGTTATCAGAGAGATTCCTATCTCATTCAGGCCAAGTGCCCTCGCTTCGGTACCGGCGAAGCCAAATGCGTTATCGGCGAAAGCATCCGCGGTATGGACATCTACATCTTGGTCGATGTCTGCAACTACAGCCTGACGTACACGGTTTGCGGTCAGCAGAATCACATGTCTCCGGACGATCATTTTGCCGATCTTAAGCGCGTTATCTCCGCTATGAGTGGCAAGGCCAGAAGAATTACGGTCATCATGCCGTTCCTTTACGAGAGCCGCCAGCACAAGCGCTCCGCAAGAGAGTCCTTGGATTGCGCACTTGCTCTGCACGAGCTCGTGAACCTCGGTGTTGACTCCGTAATCACCTTCGACGCACACGATCCGCGAGTACAGAACGCGATTCCCGCGCATTCGTTTGAAAATGTACAGCCCGCTTACCAGTTCGCTAAGGCTTTGATTCGCAGCGTGCCCGACATGCGCTTCGACAGTGATCACCTGATGATCATCAGCCCGGACGAGGGTGCTATGAGCCGTGCCGTATATTTTGCAACCGTACTCGGCGCCGACATGGGTATGTTCTATAAGCGCCGCGATTATACGCAGATTGTGGACGGAAGAAACCCGATCATCGCACACGAATTCCTCGGAACCGATGTAAAGGGTAAGGACGTTATCATCATCGACGACATGATTTCCTCCGGCGACAGTATGCTCGACGTTGCGAAGGAGCTCAAGAAGAGAAATGCAGGACGTATCTTCGTCTGCTCCACCTTCGGTCTCTTCACGAACGGTCTTGCACGCTTCGACGAGGCCTATAAGAGCGGTCTGATCTACCGTGTCGTAACGACCAACCTCATCTACCAGCGTCCCGAGCTTCTGGAGCGCGAGTGGTACGTATCCGCAGACATGAGCAAGTACATCGCTCTGTTGATCGACTCCTTGAACCACGATGCTTCCATCAGCGAGTACCTGAATCCGACGGACCGCATCCATCGCATTTTGGAGCAGCACAACAAGAGCTTGGACGAGAACAAGTAATTAAGCACAAGGTAAATAACCACCGGCGGCCGGGGCTACTCGCCCCGATCCGCCGACAACTACAGAGAATACAAAGACGCCGCAAGGGAACTGCTGTTGCAATCCACCCTGCGGCGTTTTCTTTTGCTAGCTTTTATGTGTCTTCAACGATACTACGTCGTTCCCCGGTTCGAGGAACGACGTTCGTTTATTATTTTGCTCTGATTACACCGAAAATCGTCTTCAAAGTAATCTTCTGACCGGTGTAGAGAATCAATCCGCGATACAGACGTGCCGCAATGAATACGAGAATTGCCGACGTTACCAGCATGATACCGGCTCCGATAGCACCTTCCATAATCGATGCTCTTCCCGTCAACAGCTCAACCGGTGTGGTGAATGGGGACGTGAACGGAACATAGCGACAGATCGTCAACAGCTTCTCATTGTTAGCAAGCGTCGCGAAATAACCTACAAAGAAGCCTATGATAACCGGTAATACAAACACGCCATTTGCGCTTGCCAGCTCCTCCGGCTTGCTTACGATGCTTCCGCCCATGCCTGCCACTACAAGGAAGAGCAGACAGCCCAAGCAGAAGATCAAGATCGCAAAGATAACCGATGCGGGCGTCATCGCACTTTCACCGATGTTCGTACGAAGGAACTCGAGAATAATCGGAACGATGTTCTGATAGTCCGGATACAAAGCGTCCGCAATATAGCTTCCGCCAACGAGACCGACTATCACACAGATCACCCAGATAAATGTCTGTGCAAGTGCAGCCACCGTAACCGCCAGCACCTTGCCGGCTATCAGTGCATTTGGATGAACCATCGTCAACATGCTTTCCATCAGCTTGGAGGTCTTCTCACTTGCAACCTCCTTACAAGCCATCTGGCCGTATGCCAACAGGATGAAGTACAGCATCAAGCCGAAGAGCATCGGTCCGATCATGTTAATCAGCGTTGTGATCAGGGAATTGTTCTCGCCGATCTCCAGACAGTCTACCGAAACGGACATGTTCAAAAGCGCAATCTGCTCAAGCGCCAAATCCACGCTCGCATATACCGCATCCTGCACTGCCGGAAGCATTGCAGAAGCGAGCTTTTCCACTTCAGACTCCGAAGCGCCGTCCTCGGAAGCGATGATCATCGAGAGACAATATCCCTCGCCATCCTTCTTTACGACAGCAAGCACAGCCTCCTCCGTCTGCTCGGAAGCGTAGGCAAATGCGTCCTCTGCGCTCTGCTTCTCGAGCACCTCGAAGGCAATCTTCGCATAGTACGGGTCATTTGCCAACACCGAGGCGAAATCCACCGACTCGAACTCGGTTTCGTTAAGTACATATACTTTCTCAATCTCGCAAGGCTCTTCCTCTTTATCATCGGGCTTGCCAACAAAGATTACAACAAGTGCAATACCGACGAGCAACAAAAGTGCAACGCCTGCCGTCAAGAGCTGATAGCCCTTTTTCTTCATTGTCTGGGAACAGGTAAAGGAAAATACGTCCCACATACCTTTCATCGATTGTTTCATGCCTTTGCACCTCCCTTTTTGATGGATTTGCGCAGACCGAACAGTTCTTTGAGCTTAATCTTATTGCCGTTGTGCGTAATGAGCATCTCATACATCGTAGCAACAAAACGGAACATCAAAATGTCCGCTACAATCAACAGTACAATTGCCGGCGCAGCCATCCACATCTCCACACAGCCGGTCAACAAACCACCCGGCAACAGGAACGGAGAGGACAACGGGAACAGCAACGAGAAGATAACCATCGGGTTGCTTGCCGAATCCATCATAATGCCGGAGCTGATCAATGCGGTATATACACCGATCAAGGATACGACCGTCAAAAGCGTCATACCCTCCTGGATGTCCTCCAGACGGCTTACCGTTGCGCCACACAAGCCGGCCAAAAGCGCAAAGAAGATGAAGCCAAGCACAATTGCCACGATAGCAAGCAGTGTATTTGGCAGGTTGATGCTGCTCCATACATCGGCAGGCATCAGCTGCTTCAAGTAGCCTTCCTTGCCGGTAACCAAGCCGCTTACGGCGCTCGATGCGTATGCAAGCGCGAACAGCAAGATCATCTGACCGACAGCTGCCACAAGCATAGCAAGCACCTTACCGATAATCAAAGCGAGCGGACGCACGGAGGTCAACAGATACTCAACAACCTTCGTGGACTTATCCGTTGCAATCGCCGTAGCAATCTGCGAGGACGCCGTCACATTTACCATCATCGTGATGAACAACAAACCATAGATAATCCAGTACTGGCTGTCGGAGATACCGTCCGTATAGCGTTCGTCGGAGATAGCTCCGTCCTCGCCAACATAGCCCATGCTCACATGCAGCTCCGTATCCATCACAGCCAACTGCTCTTCCGTTGCACCGGACGCAGTCTTCTTCCACTCCACAAAGCTGTCGCTGAGCGTTGCGGCAACGTCGAGCGCAACAGCCTCGCATTCCTCATTGTGGAGCACTTCGATTGCAAGACCCGCAATCTCGGACAAATACAGATGCACTGCTGCCTCCGTAGGCTCCTCCGCCTTTCGTTCCTCCAAAAATGCCTCAAAATCCGCTGCCTTGCCATCGTACTTCTGAAGAGGAATGTCCGGATAATTCTCCGCAAGCACT
>JAZODS010000093.1:0-34415 GCA_045597165.1 Lachnospiraceae bacterium
GCCTGCAGCGAATGCAGCTCACCCGGTGGAATGAAGAGAATATCGTTTTCCATCAAGGAAAATGTCTGATTGTTGACGTTGACCTGATATCCGCTTTCAATCGGCATGATGATCTCGGCCGCCGTGTGCCAATGCAGGTCGTAGTTCTCAAAAATCGTGTTTACATGCAGAACGACGGAATTGTTGTCCTCGTAAGCAACGTGTTCAAAGATACCGTCTAGATTACGCGCCATAATTACCTCCCGGAAACCATAAAATCGACAGACTTCGTGCAGAATTTCGTGACATATTCGCGACAGAATGTCCATTTTGCAAAAGTTGCGAAAACACACGGATAAAATTGCACATAAAATGCACCTGAAATTAGTGCTAATTTAGCATCACCCCATGAAAAGCACCGTACTATTGTAAATATGCAATAAAAACGTGACGGGTTGGGAAGATATTTTTTGTGCAATTCTAAAGGAAAATATTGAGCCATCCCCATGCAAAAAATATGGTTTCGCAATATTTGATTTAAATATAGCAAAAAATGATGTGCAAATGCAACACTTATTTGTTAGAATTACAGTAAACTTTCCCGCCCTAGCCTCAGGAACGAAAAAAAGTGACGGGAGATACGTTAAAAATTGCGCGAGAATCGGCATTTTGCCTAACCCGCCGAGAGAAGGAGGATATGATGCTAAAGGTTTTGAAGAAAAAATACGTGTATTTGCCCCTTATCATTATTGCACTTGTTGCAATTGTTGTTGTATGGAGCGTATTCAAACCGGAAACTACGTATGAACATAAGTACAAGGGATTTGACTTTTCCAGCGTAGTTGGTGAGGGTCGTTCAGACTCTTACAGTGCATACTTACTACAACATGAGGGAGCTGCTTACCCGCAGGAAAGCATCTCGATTCCTCTGAGTGAGGACTCTATCGTCGATAGTGAAGACGTTAAATTTATTGATTATGGAGACGAGAAGGGCGTTCTTGCTTCCTACGAAGGTGGTTTCGTAGAATTCAAGATCGACGTACCCGAAGCAGGTTTCTACAATATCTTATTAGATTATTATCCGGATCAGGATAAGGAGACTTCCCGTGGTATTGATATCGAGCGTGCGCTCTATATCAATGGAAAGATTCCTTTCACCGGCGCTGATGCGGTTAATCTTTGTCGTGTATGGACAGACGGCGGCGAGGTTAAGACCGACAATCAGGGCAACGAGATCCGTCCCAGCCAGGCTGAGGCTCCCAGATGGGAGAAGATGTACGTTCGCGACGAGCTCGGATACATCACCGCTCCGTATTGCTTCTACTTTGAGAAGGGTGAGAACACTCTGAAGTTGGATGCTACGCAGGAGACGTTGATCCTCAGAGAGCTTACGCTGCAGGCAGTTGTTGAGACGCCTTCTTATAAGGATTACATCGCAGGCGCAGACACCGCTGCAGGCAACAAGGACCTTGTTCTTCGTGTTGAAGGTGAGGACGCTCAGTATCGTTCCTCTCAGTCCTTGTACGCAACATACGATCGTACCTCCGCTGCTACATATCCTTATAGCGTAACGAAGCAGATTTTGAACATGACAGGCGGTAACAACTGGAAGGTTCCCGGTCAGTGGATTGAGTGGGAAATCGAGGTTCCGGAAGCCGGCTATTATGAATTGACATTTAAGGCAAGACAGAACTACAATCGAGGCTTTGTATCCTGTCGTTCCCTTTATGTAAATGGTGAGATTCCTTTCGCAGAAGCAGGCGAGATTAAGTTCGACTTCATCAACGATTGGCAGATGATTACCCTCGGTGACGGAGAAGGCAATCCTTATCTCTTCAAGCTGAACGCAGGTAAGAACACCATTCGTCTTGAGGTTACGCTCGGCGAGATCGGTGACATTTTGAACCGCATGAACGACAGCGTATACCGTATGAACCAGATGTATCGTAAGATTCTCGTGTTGACCGGTACCGAGCCGGATGAGAACCGCGACTACAACTTGGATGAGAAGTACCCCGACGTTATTGAGGCTATGAACGTTGAGGCAAAGGTTCTTTATAAGATTATCGATGACTTGGTAGCATACACCGGCGAGTCCGGTTCTCAGGTATCTTCGGCATTGACCTTGGCTACGCAGCTTGAGCGTTTCTACGAAGATCCGGACCGTATCCCCGCAGGCTTGAACAACTTCAAGGATAACGCAAGCTCCCTTGGTTCTTCGATTCTTACGATGAGCAATTCCAACCTGGATATTGACTACCTTGTAGTATCCGGTAGCAATGCAAAGGTTGAGAACGATACAGCCAACTTCTTTGAGTCGGCATTGCACGAGATCAAGTCCTTTATCGCATCCTTCACGGTTGACTACAATGCAATCGGTAACATTTACGGAGACGATATCGAGACAATCACTGTATGGATTTTCGCAGGTCGTGACCAGTGTACAATCCTTAAGTCCATGATTGACGACACCTTCGTACCTGAGTACGGCATCGGTGTTAACGTAGATTTGATTACCGCAGACGTATTGCTTCCGGCAACCGTTGCGGGAACAGGTCCTGATGTAGCTTTGAATGCAGCATCCGGTGAGCCTGTTAACTATGCACTTCGTGGTGCATCCACAGACTTGACGCAGTTCAAGGGCGACGGCGACAAGATTCGCGGCTTCGAAGAAGTATTCTCCGAGTATCCGGAATCCGCTTGGATCCCTTACAAGTACGATGGCGGCGTATACGGCTTGCCCGAGACGCAGAACTTCAACGTAATGTTTTATCGTACCGATATTATGGAAGAGCTCGGTCTTGAGATTCCTCAGACGTGGGAAGACTTGATCGACATGCTTTCCGTAATTCAGAAGGCACACATGCACGTTGGTATTCCTTCTACCGAGCGTAAGATTAACAACGTTTCCAACCCTGACTTGAACGGCTTCTTCGCACAGTTCTATCAGAGAGGTGGAGATTTGTACAACGAGGAAGGTTCCGAGGTTCTTTTGGACAGCGAGATTGCAGTTGAAGCATTTGAGTACTTCACAACGTTCTTCACGCATTATAAGTGTCCTCCGGACTTCAACTTCGTAGACCGTTTCCGTACCGGTGAGATGCCGATCGGTTTCGTAGACTACAACAACTACAATACTTTGGTTGTATCCGCACCCGAGATTCGTGGTCTTTGGAAGATGGCTCTGATGCCCGGTACTTATGTAAAGGACGCTGAGGGCAATCGCGTGGATGCAGACGGCGATGGCGAGTGGGATATCAATCGTAGCGTTACCAGCTGGGGAACCTGTACGATGTTGCTCGGTACTTCTGAGAAGAAGGAAGAGGCATGGACGTTCATCCAGTGGTGGGCAGGAGCAGATGTTCAGGCACGTTACGGTAAGGAGCTCGAGGCAGTTATGGGCGAGTCCGCACGTTACGCTACCGCAAATGTAAATACCTTCGACCAGCTCTCCTGGAGTGCTGAGGAGCGCGAGATTCTCCTTGAGCAGTGGTCTTGGGTTAAGGGAACGCCTGAAGTTCCCGGTGGTTACTACACAAGCCGCCACATTGTAAATGCTATTCGTAAGGTAATCAACAGCAACGAGGATGCTCGTGAGACGCTTCTTGATTACGATAACGATATCGATGCCGAGATTCTCAAGAAGAGAGAAGAGTTCGGTCTCAAGACTGAGATGGTAAAATAGGAAAGGAGGAATAGTACATGAGTTTTGCGAACTGGAAAGTTCAGAAAAAGCGCCAGGCAGGATTCCTTTGGAAGGATATCAAAGACCACAAGACATGTTATGGATTCCTCGCTCCTTACGCAATCATTTTCGTTCTGTTTTATGTAGTACCGGTTGTGATTTCTATGTGTCTCAGCTTTACGTACTACAACGTATTGCAGCCGCCGAGATGGATTGGCCTTCAGAACTACATCAACCTCTTCCTTGCGGATGATGTATTCCTTACCGCAGTAACGAACACCTTCTTGCTTGCAGCGGTTACCGGTCCTATCGGATACATTATGGCATTTATCTTTGCATGGTTGATTCACGAGTTGCCCAGAGCAATTCGTGCAATCGCAGTGCTTATCTTCTACGCACCGACCATTTCCGGTCAGGTTTACCTGATTTGGAGCTTCATCTTCAGTGGTGACGCTTACGGTTATGCAAATGCGTGGCTAATAGACCTCGGCATCATCGACGTTCCGATGCTGTGGTTGACGAACCCTCAGTACATGATTCCGATCGTTATGGTCGTTATGCTTTGGTTGAGTCTTGGTTCCGGCTTCCTTTCCTTCATCGCCGGTCTCAATACCATTCCGGAGGATCAGTACGAGGCAGGTTATGTTGACGGTATCAAGAACCGTTGGCAGGAGCTTTGGTACATCACTCTTCCGAACATGAAGTCCATGTTGATGTTCGGCGCCGTTATGGCAATTACGCAGTCCTTCAATACGGCTGATGTAACGATGAACCTTTGTGGTTTCCCGAGTACGGACTACGCAGCTCGTACTGTTGTAACTCACTTGATCGACTACGGTTCTTACCGTTTCGAGATGGGATATGCATCCGCAATTGCAACTGTGCTCTTTGTGGTAATGTACTTGTGTAACAAGTTCATTCAGAAGGCACTTGCAAGAATCGGTACTTGATAGGGAGGGGACGACATGAAGAAGATTAAAGCAGGCAGACAGCCGAATCGTTCCCGCGCAGGTGACGTTGGCGTTGCAATCGTACTTATATTTTTCGGATGCTTTTTCGCATTCCCGCTTGTTTATGCAATTAACGCAGCTTTCAAGCCCCTTGATGAGCTGTTCGTATTCCCGCCGAAGCTGTTCGTACAGAATCCTACCACGGATAACTTCAGTGACTTGTTCCTGTTGATGGGCAAGACCGGTGTCGTAACCTTCACGCGTTACGCATTTAACTCCTTGTTCATTACCGCACTCGGTACAATCGGACATATCATTGTTGCATCCATGGCGGCTTATGTACTTGCTAAGTACAGATTCCCGGGTTCCGGATTCTTCTTCGCAATGGTTACCGTAGCACTTATGTTCACCGGCTACGTACTTTCCATTCCGAACTACTTGATCATGGCTAAGCTCGGCTGGGTAGATACCCCGTGGGCGGTCATCGTACCGGCATTTGCCTCGCCAATGGGACTCTTCCTTATGAAGCAGTTCATGGAGACCAGTATTCCGGATGTTTTGATTGAGGCTGCAAAGATTGACGGTGCTAAGGAAGGCAAGATCTTTATGACGATCGTTATGCCGCTCGTTAAGCCCGCAGTTCTTACATTGATGATTTTCTCCATCCAGAGTTTGTGGAACAACGTTGCTACAACGTACATCTACTCTGAGGAGTTGAAGACACTTCCGTTTGCACTTAGAACGATTGCATCCGGTGGTGTTGCCAGAACCGGTGTCGGTTCCGCAGTAACACTGTTCATGATGATTCTGCCGATCGTATGTTTCATCTTGGCACAGAGCAACATCGTTGAGACGATGGCAAGCTCCGGTATTAAGGAATAGGAGGCATGAGAATGAAGACTAAGAAAATGATGACGATTCTCCTTCTCCTCTGTCTGGTGTTCACTAGCGTTTCTTCTGCATTTGCAAGCGAAGACTGGTACACCTACACTTATAACTACTGGGGTGATGAAGTAGAATCTCCCGATGCATATTCCGTAACGGATACTGTATATGGTATGGACTTCGGCGAGGAGGTTGGAGCATTCTCCAGCCCGGAGGGCCTGTTCACAATCGGTAATAGTGTCTTTATCTGCGATACCGGTAACAACAGAATCGTAGAGCTTCGCAAACAGAATGGTGTTTACGAGCTTGTTCGTGTTATCTACAATATGCAGGTTGCAGAAGCTCTGAAGGACACGATGATGGTTGGCGACAACATTACGCTTTCTTTGAAGAGTGTAACCGATATCTTCGTTATGGAGATTACCGACGAAGATCGTATTGAGAATTTCGGTGAGTACGAGGGCGAGCTTTACGTTCCTCCGGTAGTGACTCCCGAGCCGGAACCGGAAGGCGGCGAGACCGAGGATGGTGCGACGGAAGATGGCGCAACCGAAGACGGAACGACCGAGGATGGTACCGTAGAGGATGGTACTGTGGAAGACGGTACCACTGAAGACGATGGCGTGGCTGACACGACGACCTCTGAAGAGGACGGCGCAGAAGGCGACGCTGAGGGCGACGCAGAAGGCGATGCAGAAGGCGACGCTGAGGGTGACGCAGAAGGCGATGCCGAGGGCGAAGGCGAAGCTGCACCTGCGCCCGAAGAGCAGAAAGAGAACTACATTGCACAGGAGCTTGACCTGCCTTACGATTTCTATATCGCAGACAAGGACAACAACCGTGTAATTCACTGTGACTACAATCTGAACGTTATCGGCGTAATTAATAACCCCGAGGATGATACTCTCGCTGCGGATTACGTATTTATGCCGTTGAAGATTGTTGTAGATAGCGCATTTAGACTTTATGTTCAGGCAAATGGTATCAACTCCGGTTTGATGGAGTTTGACAAGACCGGAACCTTTACGGGTTACGTTGGTGCTAACAAGGTAGAGGCATCGCTTTTCTCGAAGATTTGGAAGAAGCTTCAGACGAAGGAGCAGCGTGACCGTTCGGTACAGTACGTTCCGACCGAGTACAACAACCTGAGTCTTGATTCCAAGGGCTTTATCTACGTAACGACAAGTACGATTGAAGAACAGGATTTCTGGGATGGTATCGCAACGCCGGTACGTAAGCTGAACTCGATGGGTTCCGACATCTTGATTCGTAACGGTAACTATTATCCGCTCGGCGACCTCAATTGGGGCTCCGTAGGTACGATTCAGGGTCCTTCAAAGTTCATTGACGTCATTGCTTATGACAACGACACCTATTGCTGTTTGGACCGTACAAGAGGACGTATCTTCGTATACGACTTCCAGGGTAATATGCTTTACTCCTTCGGTAACTATGGTTCCAATGCCGGACGCTTTATGTTTGCTACGGCCATGGACAATTTGGATCAGCAGACGATTCTCGTTCTCGATAAGTCCGGATATTTTACCGAGTTTAGCATGACCAATTACGGACTGCTTGTAAATGAGGCGCTTCGCCTGTATAAGCAGGGTAGCTATAGTGAGTCCGCAGAACAATGGAAAGAGGTACTTAAGTTCAACGGCAATTACGAACTTGCATACGTAGGTATCGGACGTTCCGTATTCCGTGAGAAGAACTACAAGGAAGCAATGGAGTACTTTGAGATTGCAAGAGATGATGAAAACTACTCTAAGGCATTCCAGTACTATCGCGAGGAATTGGTTGAAAAGTATATTCTTCATGCAGTAATCATTTTGGCTGTTTTGATTATTGTTCCGAAGTTGGTACGCTTTATTATTAAACTGCGAAAGGAGATTAAGGAAGCATGATGAAATTATTCTCCCGTATTTTGCAGTGGTTTAAGGGCGACGGTCTTTCGAGATATATCAAGACTCTTCGCTACAGCTTGTATGTTATCTTCCATCCGTTCGATGGAACGTGGGATTTGACACACGAGAAGAGAGGCTCTATGGCAGCTGCAAATACTATTGTAATCCTTACGCTGCTTACGAACCTTTGGGACCGTCGGTTCACGAACTTCATGTTCAACGGAACCAGATGGAGTGAGACGAATGTCTTTATGGTTATCGCCAGCATCCTGTTGCCTTTGGCAATTTGGGTAGTAGCTAACTGGTGCTTGACCACATTGATGGATGGTAAAGGAAGACTGAAGGAAATCTACATGGTAACTGCTTATGCATTTACCCCGTACCCTTTGATTGGTATACCGATGATTTTCGTCAGCAATATGGTTACCGTAGATGAGGGTGTATTCATTACCTACTTCAATACATTTGCATTGGTTTGGTGCGTGTTCTTGATTCTCTGCGGTATGATGATGGTACACGATTATGGTTTGGGAAAAGGCTTGCTTTCCTGTCTCCTTTCCATCGTAGGTATGGCAGTCATCATGTTCCTGTTGTTGCTGTTCTTCAGCCTTATCAGCGATGCGTTTGCATATTTCGTATCGCTCTTCAAAGAGATTAATTTCCGTATCGGATAGCACAGGAAGGAGTAAAAGATAATGAAGAAAAAGATTATTATTGGCGTGATTTCCTGTGTGTGTATAGCTGCTCTTGTATTTTTGGCCGTATACTTCGGAACCAGAAAGCAGGCAGAGGTTGAGCCGATTGATGTATACCGCTTTGACTCAGATTTGGATACCGGAATCCAGACCATTCAGAATGAGAGCCTTAAGCTTGATTTCGATCCGACTACCGGTCAGTTCGTGTTGACTGACAAGTACGGCAATGTTTGGAACAGTAATCCTCAGGGTCCGGATGCAACAAGAGACGAGCTGAAGGCCATGATCGTTCTTACATATCAGGACGTGAAGGGTATTCAGACAATCTTGAACAGCTATGCTGATAGCGTTGAAAGAGGAAACTACACCTACGAGGTTGTAGACGATACTACAATCCGCGTAGATTACACCATTGGTAAGATTGAAAAGACCTATTTGGTTCCGCTTGCAGTACCGTATGCTCGTTACGAAGAGATTCAGGCAAATGTAAGCGAAGAAGGTCTTAAGGAGATGAAGAGTGTATATCGTATCTACGATATCGAGAAGCTCACATCTCGTGACAACAAGGAAGAGCTGTTGAAGCTCTATCCCGACCTTGAGACAACAAAGGTAGCAGTCCTTCGTCCTGAGACTCAGGAGTGGAAGAAGGAAAAGGTTGAGGCATACTTGCTTGAGGCAGGCTACACCGAGGATCAGTACAAGAGTGATCTTGAGTACTACGGTGCAGAAACGACCGATGACAACCCCGCTATTAATGTTACGGTTTATCTCAAGCTCGAGGGCGACGATCTTGTTGTTAGTGCACCTTATGATGAGATTGATTTTTATGCTGATTACCCGGTAACCGAGATTCGTATTCTCCCGTATATGTGCTCCGCAAGCACCCAGGAGAATGGCTACATGGTAGTTCCGGACGGAAGCGGCGCTATTATCAATTTCAACAACTTGAAGACAAACCAGAGTGTATACCACTCCAAGGTATATGGATGGGATTACGCACAGGTTCGTGAAGATTTGATTAACGACCCTACTGTTCAGTTCCCGGTATACGGAATTGCTTATGAGGATACCGATCAGTCGATGCTTTGTATCGTAGAAGATGGTGCTTCCTATTCCTACATCGAAGCTGACGTTGCAGGACGTCGTCACATGTACAATTATGTTACTCAGGCATTTAACGTAGTTCATAGCGAGCTCGCAGACGTATCGGAAGGTAAGTCTAATGCAGCAGTATACATCTACGAAGAGAAGCTTCCGGCAGGAGAGAACATCAGCGTTCGATTCAAGACCATTGACAAAGCATCTTACGTAGAGATGGCTAAGTGCTACCGCGAGTACTTGCTTAACAAGTACCCGACTCTTGCAGAAGGTGTAAGCGGTGAGATGCCGGCAGCGGTTGAGCTGATCGGTGCTATCACGAAGAGACAGCAGATTCTCGGAATTCCGAAGGATCTTCCGTATGCACTCTCTACTTATGAAGAGATGGCATCGATTATTAAGGATTTGAATGCCGCAGGCATGACGAATCTCGATGTTGTTATCAATGGTTGGTTTAACGATGGCGTAGAGCACGACATCGCAGATAACATTGACTTGATTTCCAAGCTTGGTAGCAAGAAGGATTTTAAGAACATGTTGTCTTCCATCGGCGAGAGCAATACGGTGTTTGTAAAGTCTGACTTCACGTTCGTATACAACAACACCTTGTTCGATTCCTTCAACATCCGCGGTGACGCAGGCAAGTTCCTGTCCAGAGAGCCGATTGAGATGCAGGAGATCAGTAACATCTGGTACGGCACGGATGAAGAAAGTGATTACTTCTACATTGCTAAGCCTTCGGTAATCTTCGATAACATCGATGCATTCCGCAAGGATATGAAGAAGTTCGATATTACGAACATTGCATTTGGCTCTATCGGTGACATTCTTGCGGCTGATTACAACCGTAAGGCTCCCGTTTCCCGTGAAAGCGTTATGAAGCAGCAGGCTCAGATGCTTGCAGACATGATTGCCAGTGGCGGAAAGAACATTGTATATACCGGTAATGAGTATGCGATTCCTTACGCAGACATCATTCTCGAGATGCCGCTTTCCTCTGACAGCTCCAGTATCATTGACGATATTGTTCCGTTCTTGTCTATTGCACTTCACGGTTTTGTAGATTATACTGGTGATGCAATCAACATTACCGGTGACTACGTAACGAACGTATTGAACTCCGCCGAGTACGGCGCAGGTCTTTACTTCGTATTCATGGATGCTAAGACGAATGAACTTCAGGAGACCGAGTACACCGAGTACTACGGAGCAAGCTATGAGTCTTGGAGAGATGACGCAATCGAGCTTTATAACCGTTTTAAGGCTGATTTCTCATCGCTGTACGGTCAGACTATTGAGGATCATGAGATTCTTGACACCAATATTACGGTAACCGAATATGCAGATGGAACTTCTGTATATGTAAATTATCGTACCACAGAATATACAACCGAGAATGGCGTGGTTATTCCGGCTCAGGATTGGGTTGTAGTACAGGGAGGTGGACGCTAAATGAGTAAAGTGAAAAAGAAGAAACAAAAGAATCTGGCTCGCGGTAATGCCATTGCCGGATATCTGTTTATCACACCGTTTATCATTGGCTTTTTGCTTTTCCTGCTCTACCCGATGTGCCAGTCGCTGTATATGTCCTTCTGTCAGGTATCCCCGACTCCCGGTCAAGGATTCACCTTCACGTGGGCAGGCGTTGAGCACTACAACCACATCTTCCGTATCGATCCGAAGTATACAGAGTATCTCCTTGATGAGCTGCAGAAGATGGCATTGCGTGTTCCGGCCATCCTCATATTCAGCTTCTTCATGGCAATGCTGTTGAATCAGGAGTTTAAGGGAAGAACCTTCGTTCGTGCCGTATACTTCTTGCCGGTTATCCTTTCTTCCGGTGTTATGGTAGGTCTCGAGACGAACAACTCCTTGATTCAGGGTATGCAGAACATCATCCAGAAGGATACGAGCTCGACATCCATTACGGAGACACTTGAGAACATCCTTCTCCAAGGTGAGACCGGTAATAAGTTCTTTGAATACGTTATCGAAATTGTAGACCAGGTTTATGACATTGCTATTGCATCCGGTATTCAGATTATTATCTTCTTGTCCGGTTTGCAGACCATCTCCCCGAGTATGTACGAGGCTGCTACGATTGAGGGCTGTACCGGATGGGAGAGCTTTTGGAAGATTACGTTCCCTATGATCAGTTCTCTGATTCTCGTAAATGTAGTCTACACGATTGTTGACTTCTTCACGAAGTCTGACAGTGACTTGATGACACTGATTAATCAGACCCTGTTGACTGACTTCAATTACGGACGTACCGCGGCAATGTCGTGGGTGTACTTCGCAATTATCGCAGTGATACTCGGCATAGTAGCACTGATCATTTCAAAGAGGGTATATTACTATGACTAAGAAAGAACAGTTTCAAAACTTTATGGAACGTAACCGCAAGACGGACGGATACCTCCTTCGTAAGAAGGTTGGACGATTCTTCTATTGTGTATGCCGCGCAATATTGATCTTCGGTTTGTGCTTCCTTATCATTCAGCCTCTTCTTCAGAAGATTTCGTTCAGCTTCATGGAAGAGAGAGACTTGTACGACAGTACGGTTATCAGTATTCCGAGACATTTCTCTGTAAGTGCATACGATACTGCATGGTTTATGCTCGGAGGAATTAAGTCCGTATGGACTTCGTTCTACATTGCAATTTTGGTTGGTCTTTTTCAGGTGTTGTCTTGTACGCTTGTAGGCTATGGCTTTGCAAGATACAAGTTCCCGTTTAAGAACTTCTGGTTTGGCTGTGTAGTCATGTTGATTATCGTGCCGCCGCAGACGATTATTACCCCGTTGTATCTGTACTTCCAGGATTTCGACATCCTCGGAATCATCGGATTGTTTAACGGTGGAAAGGGACTGAACCTGCTTGGTACGCTCACACCTTACTTGCTTATGTGTTTGGGATGTGCCGGCTTTAAGTCCGGTTTGTACATCTACTTGCTTCGTCAGCACTTCCGTAACGAGCCGAAGGAGCTCGAGGAAGCGGCTTACGTTGACGGATGTGGCAAGCTTCGTACCTTCTTTCAGATTTTGCTTCCGGGAGCACGCCCGATTATGGTTTCCTGTTTCCTGTTCGCATTTGTATGGCAGTGGACAGACTCCGCATATTCGAAGGTATTCTTCCCGAGTGGTGCCGGTTGGTCGTTGGTTACGAACCATTTGAATGGTTTTGTAGACGCCCTGAACGGTTACTATAAGACTCTGTATGGCCAGGGCTATCAGATTTCCAACGCCTTCGGTAATCAGATTCTTTCTACCGCAACGCTGATTTCTATGATCCCGTTGATTATCATCTACGTACTTGCGCAGAAGAACTTCGTGGAAAGTATCAGCCAGAGTGGTATCAAGGGCTAATGCCCGTAACAATCGAATAAAATGCCCATAACGGCATTTTAGAATAATTATTTTAAGGAGGAACTTAAAATGAGCAAGATGAAAACTCTTGTTATGCTTCTCTTGGTTATGATGCTCTCTGTTGCACTCGTTGCATGTGGAGACAAGAAGGAAGAGAAGCCGTCACCTACCCCGACGACCGCTCCTGAGCAGAACGAGGAGCCTACCGGTCCGGTAGATGACAGAGACCTTGGTGGTCTTAACGTTGTAATCGCTGACTGGTGGTCGCCTGAGAATTACAACGAGCCTACCAACACGTACGAGGAAGATTATTGGGCATTCCAGGAAGATATGATGAAGGCTCATAACTACACCATCGGACGTTTGAAAGTATCTGAGTGGGAGCCGATGACGGAGACCGCTATGCTTTCCATTACTACGAACCAGCCTGTTGGTCAGGTTATCGTACTTGACTCCGGTTTCGTAGCTGCACTCCTTGACAAGGGTCTCTTCGCAGATGTTGCTAACATCGAAGAGTTCGATTTCAAGGAAGAGAAGTGGAACCAGGAAGTTATCGAAGTTATGACCGTTGGTGATGCTATCTACGGTTTCGCTGCTGGTCTTGAGCCTAGAACCGGTGTGTTCTTCAACATGGATCTGTTCGAGCAGCTCGGTGTTGATCCTGAGCTTCCTTACGATCTCCAGGCTGCTGAGAAGTGGACTTGGGAAGAGTTCGAGAAGCTTTGTGCACAGCTTACTCAGGATACCAACAACGACGGCCAGATGGACGTTTACGGTATCGCTTCCTTCAGTAACGACTTCTTCCAGGCTTGTCTTCAGTCCAACGATACTAACGTAATCGTTAAGGGTGAGGGCGGTACTCTTGTTATGAACACCTCTGATCCTGCAGTTCTTGAGGCTCTTGATTGGGGTCGTGGTCTCTATGATCAGGGTTACCATATGCCTCGTCCGGAAGGCGATGACGTAGCATGGGATTGGTTCGTTCAGGCTTTCGAAGAGCAGAAGACCGCTATGCGTGTTTGTGAAGAGTACAATGTTTCCACGATCAATCAGTATGGATTCAAGTTCGGTTTCGTTTGCTTCCCTCAGGGACCTAGCGCTGACTCTATGATTTCCATCGTTCGTGAGAACATCCTCATCATCCCTAACTGTGACGCTACCAAGGACATCGTTGATGACATCGCTTATGCATACAACAAGTTCACGGATCGTGCTCCTGGTTACGAGAACGATGATACCGCTTGGAAGGGCGGCTATGAGAGCCTCTTCGTAGATGAGAGAGCTGTAAACGAGACTCTTGATCTCATGATCAACGAGCTTGACACTAACATGGCATGTACCATCCTTCTTTCCGACTACGTTTGGGATTGGGTATGGGATATTGACTCTGGCGTAGCTACTCCTGCTGAGCAGCTCGAGGCATTTGGTAGCCAGTGGCAGACCATGGTTGATGATTTCAACGCTAAGTATTAATTATTTACTAATTAACATATTGGACGTTTGATTTCTATGGGGCTATTTCCGTAGGGGAATAGCCCCTTTTACTAAAATATATATGAGACGTCGCAGCCCGCGGGAATCGGAGGTGAAATCCGCTGAGGAATCCGCTGTGGGATGATTGGCAGTGAAATCGGCTGTGGCATGTCATATGACTGTTTTGGTAGGACCGTGTAGAGCACGGATTTCAAGATGATTTAGCTTAGGGCGATCGCCCGACTAAAATAATGAGCAAAAGCGTGAAAGGAGCACCAATTATGGAACAGCTTGCTTACAAAGATGAAAGCCTTTCCTACAAGGAGCGTGCGGCAGCATTAGTAAAGGAGATGACCTTAGAAGAGAAGGTTATGCAGACGTTGTACAATGCACCGGCGATTCCGAGACTTGGTATCAAGGCGTATAACTACTGGAACGAGGCATTGCACGGAGTAGCTCGTGCAGGTGTCGCTACGGTATTCCCGCAGGCAATCGGTCTTGCAGGAGCATTTGACGAGGATATGATCGCAGAGGTTGCTGATGCAGTATCTACCGAGGGTAGAGCAAAGTTCAATATGCAGCAGCAGTATGACGATACCGACATTTACAAGGGCTTGACCTTCTGGTCCCCGAACGTAAACATCTTCCGTGATCCGAGATGGGGTCGTGGTCATGAGACCTTCGGTGAGGATCCGTACCTCAGTGGTCGTCTCGGTGTTCGTTTCATTCAGAGCATGCAGGGTGACGATCCGAAGTATATGAAGGTTGCTGCTTGTGCAAAGCATTTTGCTGTACATAGCGGTCCGGAAGATCTTCGTCACAGCTTCAATGCGGTAACCTCTACGCAGGATTTGTATGAGACGTATTTGCCGGCATTTGATGACTGTATCAACGAGGGCAAGGTAGAGGCTGTCATGGGTGCTTACAACCGTACAAATGATGAGCCTTGCTGCGGTAGCCAGATGCTTTTGGTTGACATCCTTCGTGAGAAGTGGGGCTTCGACGGTCACGTAACGTCTGACTGCTGGGCTATCAAGGACTTCCACGAGTTCCACATGGTTACGAAGAACCAGGTAGAGTCTGTAGCACTTGCTATGAATAAGGGCTGCGATTTGAACTGTGGTAACCTTTATGTATTCCTTCTTCAGGCTGTAAAGGAAGGCCTTGTAGAGGAGAGCACGATTGACCGTGCAGTAACGAGATTGTTCACTACGCGTATGAAGCTTGGTTTGTTCGACGATCCCGAGAAGGTACCGTTCAACAAGATCGGCTATGACCGCGTAGATTGTAAGGAATATAAGGAGCTGAATCTCAACACCGCTAAGAAGACCATTTGTCTTCTTAAGAACGAGAATCAGACGTTGCCGCTCGATCTGTCCAAGATTCAGACGATTGGTATCGTAGGACCGAACGCAGACAACCGCAAGGCACTCGTTGGTAACTACGAGGGTACCGCTTCCGAGTACATTACCGTACTTGAGGGTATTCGCGAGTACGTTGGCGAAGATAAGAGAATCTTCTTCTCCGAGGGCTGCCACCTGTTCAAGGATCGTGTACAGGGACTCGGTCAGGCAAATGACCGTCTCGCTGAGGCAAAGGCTGTTGCGGCAATGAGCGACGTTGTCATTGCAGTTATGGGTCTTGATCCCGGTCTTGAGGGCGAGGAAGGCGATCAGGGTAACGAGTTCGCTTCCGGTGACAAGCCGAATCTCGATCTTCCGGGTATGCAGGAAGAGATCCTTAAGGTATTGAAGGAGAGCGGTAAGCCGGTTATCCTTGTATTGCTCAGCGGTAGTGCTCTGGCTGTTAAGTGGGCAGATGAGAACCTTCCCGCAATCGTACAGGGCTGGTATCCGGGTGCACAGGGTGGACGTGCAATTGCACAGGTACTCTTCGGTGAGGCAAATCCGGAAGGCAAGCTGCCTGTAACGTTCTATCGTACGTCGGAAGAGCTTCCCGCATTCACCGATTATGCGATGAAGGGCAGAACCTATCGTTATATGACAAATGAGGCATTGTATCCGTTCGGTTACGGACTTTCCTATACGAGCTTTGCATTTGAGGATGCTAGCGTAAGCGGCGCTGTGAATGACAAGGTTGTATGCTCCGTTAAGGTTAAGAATACCGGTGCTATGGCCGGTGCCGAGACGGTTCAGGTATACGTGAAGTCTCCGATGGAGGGTGCACCGAATGCTCAGCTGAAGGGCCTTAAGAAGGTAAGACTTGCTGCCGGCGAAGAGACGACGGTAGAGATTACGTTGGAGGCTAAGGCATTTGGCGTATTCAATGAAGAGGGTATGAGAATGCTCGTGCCGGGCACCTACGAGGTGTATGTCGGATGCTCTCAGCCGGATTCGAGAAGTGTTGCACTCCTTGGTGCCGCTCCTGCGAAGTTCGAGCTTTCCTATGATGGAGAAGCAGTAGAGTTGAAGTAATACTTACGGGGGACCCTAGCGGTCCCCTGTTACCATTATAATCTGCCCTTGCAAAGCGGCGGCATTTGGCCGTAAGTCGGCTGTGTCGGCGGTTTCGCAGCGCAAGATGGGGCAGAGGCGCGATAAAAGAGAGAGGCATTTGCAGAAAGGACTTGTAGTATGGACATAGGCAAGAAGGTCAAGGATGCTACGAAGGATATCATAGGAGCAATGACGGCTACCGGAGAAGCGAAGGATGGCGTTGCGGAAGCCGAGGAGATCGGTATGATTGCGCTTTCCTATGGCGATAATGCGACGGAAGGCGACGGAAAGGTCGTGGAAAGTCGAGTGATTGCGGAGTACGATGAGCCTGCAGTGGACCAGGACGCAGAGGAGGCTCCGACCCCGGTGGTTGTAGAAGGGGATACGGAAGTTGAGATGGAGCCGGATGAGGAGACAAAGGAGCAGCAAAAGAAGCAGGCGATGGCGGAATTTTGGGACTGCGTGCGTTTCTTCTGCATCAGCTTTTTGATCATCTATGCGATTTTCTTCATCTTCCCGCCGTACATCGTAGACGGAGATTCTATGAACAATACGCTGGTTGACAATGCGATGGGCTTCGGTCTGCGAATCGGAAGTCCGAGCCGCGGCGATATCGTTGTGTTCAGCAACGACAAGACATTTGGCAAGGACTACATCAAGCGTGTCATCGGTGAGCCGGGCGATACGGTAGTTGTTATGGGTGAGCAGATCTATATCAACGGCAAGCCGCTCGATGAGGAGTACGCATTTTTCGACCCGACAAAGCCAAGCGTGCAAAATGAATTTCTCGAGGTTGAGCTGGACGACGATGAGTACTTTGTAATGGGCGACAACCGTTGCAATTCGTCGGATAGCCGAAGCATCGGCCCGGTAAATGCTCGAGATATCAAGTGTCGTATGCTGTTCTTCCTGTGGGGCAAGAAATAGTTCCGACTGCGCCGCAGAAATCGTGGCAGATGCTAAAATACTCTTTGCATTTTACATGGAATCTGTTATAATAGGTTCGATTATAGGTCAATCGCTCGGAAGAGCTTTGATACTTACATTTCAAAGATAGAAAGGATGAATTGTTATGCCGTTAGTTACAACAACTGAAATGTTCAAAAAAGCATACGAAGGCGGATACGCTATCGGTGCATTCAACGTTAACAACATGGAGATCGTTCAGGCGATTACCGAGGCTGCTGATGAGCTTCGTTCCCCGATCATTCTTCAGTGCTCCGCAGGAGCAAGAAAGTATGCTAAGCATGCTTACCTTGTACATCTTGTACAGGCTGCAATTGAGGACACCAGTGTTCCGATTGCCCTTCACCTTGATCACGGTGCAGACTTCGAAGTATGTAAGTCTTGTATCGACGGTGGTTTTACTTCCGTTATGTACGATGGTTCTCACCTTCCTTACGAAGAGAACATCAAGATTGCTAAGCAGGTTGCTGAGTACGCACACGCTCATGGCGTTGTAGTTGAGGCAGAGCTTGGTACTCTTGCAGGTATCGAGGATGACGTAGTAGTAGAAGCAGGTCACGAGTCCTATACACAGCCTGAGCAGGTTGAGGATTTCGTAACGAGAACCGGTGTAGATTCCCTTGCAATCGCAATCGGAACGAGCCACGGTGCATTCAAGTTCAAGCCCGGCCAGAAGCCGCAGCTTCGTTTTGACATTCTTGACGAAGTTAGCCGCAGACTTCCCGGCTTCCCGATCGTTCTTCACGGAGCTTCTTCTGTAGTTCCTGAGTACGTAGACATTATCAATGCAAATGGTGGAGCTATGAAGGATGCCATCGGTATTCCGGAAGAGATGCTTCGTCAGGCTGCAAGATCTGCAGTTTGCAAGATCAACATTGACTCCGACCTTCGTCTTGGTTTGACCGCAGGTGTACGTGAGCATTTGGCTAAGTACCCGGATCACTTCGATCCCAGACAGTACTTGACCGATGGTCGTAAGTACGTTAAGGAGATCGTTGCTCACAAGATTAAGACTGTTCTTGGTTCTGAGGGCAAGGCTTGAGAATAAGCGCGGAGACGCGAGACATTGTAGAAGCTTTCGGGAGGCACTATGGTGCCTCCCGTTTTTTCGGCATGAAAGAAAAAACAACCCCCGATGTAATCCTACAATTGCGTTGTGCAATGCAGTATCTACATCGGGGGATTTGATTTTGTATATAGTACTATGTCCGACAAATTGATGTGTGTAAATCGGTGTGTGCAGATTGGCACGTACAGATCGGAGCGTACTGATTCGGTGTCTACAGCTCTACGTTCATCAACTCTGCGTCACTCGGCATCTGCCAATCGCCGCGAGGGGACAAGGAGACGGTGCCGACCTTCGGACCGTCGGGTAGACAGGAGCGCTTGAACTGCTGCGTGGTGAAGCGACGCAGGAAGGTGCGCAGCCATCGCTCAATCGTTGCTGCGTCGTACTCCTCGCCAAATGCTACCTTGGCCAGACGGAAGATCTTTGCCGGCGTGAAGCCGTAGCGCACGTAGTAGTACAGGAAGAAATCATGCAACTCGTAAGGGCCAACCGATTCCTCGGTGAACTGCAGCAGATTGCCCTCGCTGTCTGTCGGCAAAAGCTCCGGAGAAACCGGCGTAGCCAGGATGTCCAGAAGAGCCTCTCCGGCAGTGCCGCCGATGCGCTCTGCCTCGTGGCGGGTAAGGGAGCGAACGAGCGTCTTCGGTACGGACGCGTTGACGCCGTACATGCTCATATGGTCACCGTTGTAGGTAGCCCATCCGAGAGCCAGCTCGGAAAGATCGCCGGTACCGACTACAAAGCCGCCGGTGTCGTTGGAAAGGTTCATGAGAATCTGCGTACGCATACGCGCCTGAGCATTTTCATACGTGACATCGTGCTGCTCGGGGTCGTGTCCGAGGTCTTCGAGGTGCTTGTATACGGAATCGCGGATGTCGATCTCGCGGAAGGTCACGCCAAGTGCCTCACACAAAATGACCGCATTTCCCTTCGTACGCTTCGTCGTTCCGAAGCAGGGCATCGTAATGGCGATGACGTCGGTTCTCGGGCGACCCAAAAGCTCCATGGCGCGGATGGCAACCATCAAGGCAAGGGCGCTGTCAAGACCGCCGGAAATGCCGATCAACACGTTCTTTGCGTTCGTATGTGTGATGCGCTTTACAAGGCCGTGCGCCTGAATCTGCAGAATCGTCTCTGCACGCTCGGCTGCCTCGCGTACATCCTCGGGGACGAACGGGCTCTGCGGAATTACGCGCGTCAGCGGGGTCTCGCGAAGCTCCTGCCCAAATGTGACGGTCGTATAGGTGCTCACGGTGTCCATCTGATAGCAATTGTAGCGTCTGCGCTCACCGGCGAGTCGATTCACATCGATCTCGGAGAGGATGGTTCTGTGAGGGCCAAATGCGGGATTCTCGGCAAGCACTGTGCCGGCCTCCGCAATCAAATGATGTCTGGCGAAGACAAGGTCCTGCGTGGATTCGGTGTAGTCCGAGCAAGCGTACACATAGCCGCACAGAAGGCGCTCCGAATTCGAAATCATCTGCGCGCGTCTCTTGGCCTGCTTGCCGGCCAGCTCGTTGGAGGCTGCGGGGTTCAAGACGATCAATGCGCCGGCTGCGCAAAGGGCAGCGCCCGGAGAAGCAACGGCCATGGCGTCCTCGCAAATCTCAACGCCGAAGCAATAGTCGGGCATCTGAGCGTGCGAGAACAACAGCTGCGTACCGAGGGCAACCTCCTGACCGCAAAGGGTAATGGTCGCATTTGCCTCGGAAAAGTCCTTGCCGGAGCTCCAATGTCTGGGCTCGGTGAATTCGCCGTAGCCGGGAAGATACGTCTTCGGAACGAGACCGAGTAATCTGCCGGCCTGAAGCACTGCCGCAACGTTGTACAGCTTGTGGCGATGACGCAGGGGAAGTCCCACAACATACACCGGTGAAAATGCGCGACTCGCAAGCACCACCTGCTCCAGTGCCGCAACTGCCGCTTGCTGCAGGCTGTCCATGTGGAACAGATCGCCGCAGGTATAGCCCGTGATACAGAGCTCCGGGAACACAACCAGGTGCGCTCCGGCGTCGTGCGTCTCCTTCATACGTTCGATTATGTGCGTGGCATTTGCCGCGGGGTTCGCTACGTGTACCTGCGTACAAGTGGCAGCGACCTTAATAAATCCGTCCTTCATAGACTCCTCCAATTCTCAAGCAAATCGACGTTCGTTCGTTACTTTTCTTTAGTATATCTCATATCCCACAAAATAAAAAGGTTTTTTTGCCTGTGCGCCGGAATAATTATTACGCAAATGCCGACATTTGCGGCGCATTTGTTTCTCTCGGAAACAAATCGGTGCGAAGAGGACGCATTGGAATTGTGCGAGGTGACCGTCGGTGTTATAATGGATTCGGAAAGGATGATTTCCGTGCGAGAAGGAGGTTGACGACGCTATGGCAGCAATTCGTGAGGCGTATAATCAGTTGAATGACGGAAGCGGATTCGAGGATCCGAGTTCCTTTTTGGATAACGATACGATCATCGATCCGTATGTGATGCTGGATGGCACGCAGATTAAGACGAAGGAAGATTGGGCGAAGAGAGACGATGAGCTTCGCAGAATGTACGAGTACTATATGTACGGTGTATGGCGCGACGGCTCGGACGAGGAAGTGACCTACGAGTATGCCGATGGTGCGTTGACGATTCACGTAAAGAGAATCAGCACCGGCGCAGAGACGAGCTTTACCGTGGCTGTGCAGCTGCCGGGCGCAAGCGTGAAGGTACCGGAGGGCGGCTATCCCGTCGTTGTCGGTATGCACGCACACATCAGTGAAGCTACGGCAAATGCGAACGGCTACGCTACGATTACGTTGAATCCTTACGCAATTGCTTCGGATGACATGAAGCACGTCGGAGCATTTTACGATCTGTACCCGTACGGCAAGGGCTGGAAGGAGCAGACGGGCGTTCTGATGGCTTGGTCTTGGGGCGCGAGCAAGGTGCTGGATGCACTCGAGGCAGGTGCCGGCGCTGAGCTGCAGATTAACAGTGCGAACAGCATCATTACCGGTGTGTCCCGCTGGGGAAAGGCTTCGATCGTGTGCGGTGTGTATGAGAAGCGCTTCCGCATGGTCGTACCGTCTTGCTCGGGTGCCGGCGGACTGGCGATGTTCCGCTATACTTCGGAGGGCAACACGTACGATTTCTCGTCAAAGGGTGGTCCTTCCGCTTACACCTATACGGCAAATGAGCCGTTGGGCAGTCTGCAGTCCACCTTTGAGCGTGGCTGGTTCAACGACAATTTCCTGAAGTTTGAGACGGCGTCGTCGCTGCCGTTCGATCAGCATTTGCTTGCGAGCCTGTGCGCGGACGAGGACAGATACCTGTTCATCATCGGCTCCTGCATCTCTGAGGACTGGGTAAATGCGCCCGCTATGTGGTACACCTACAAGGCGGCGAAGGAGATCTACGAGTTCCTCGGTGTCGGCGACAACATTAAAATCAACATCCACAAGGAAGGCCACGCGGTCATCGGTGAGGACATGGAGTATATGATGCAGTACTTTAACCAGAAGGTGTACGGAATCGCGCCGACGAGCGATCTCAGCGTGCTCGATACGTCCGTATTCGATCTGGATGTGAACAAGGATCCCGCGTGGGATACGTTTAAGGAAAGCTGGAGCGTACAGTAATGGCACGACAACTGGAGGACATTTGGGACGGGCGTTTTTACGATCGGGATGACATGGTACGGGCGGATTGCGGCGGCTGTGAGGGCTGCTCGGCCTGCTGCCACGGCATGGGCGATTCCGTAGAGCTGGACCCGTACGATTATCATCAGCTGGCACAGGGCTTAGGGGTAACGCCCGAGGCACTGCTGCAGGGCATTTGCGCGTTGCATGTGAAGGAAGGCGTACTGCTGCCGCATTTGGCCATGACGGGCAAGGAGGAGGCTTGCGTGCTGCTCGACGACGCAGGACGCTGCAAGGTGCATGCATTTCGACCGGGCTTCTGCCGTCTGTTCCCGCTGGGCCGGTATTACGACGAGGGCGGTTTTCGCTATTTCCTTCAGAAGGACGAATGCGCGAAGAGAAACCGCACGAAGATCAAGGTGAGCCGGTGGCTCGGTGTACCGAACCTGCCCGCATACGAGGAGTGGATACGTCGCTGGCACTACGCGCTGCTGGATTTGCAGGTGCGACTTCGCGAGAGCGGTGATGAGCAAATGCTGCGCGCCGAGAATCTCCGGTGGCTGCGCACGATGTACCTAACACCAATCGGAGAAGGGCGCGATGCGCTTGAGGAGCTGACGGAGCGACTGGAGAGCATCCGGTGACGGAATCGCTTCGGGACATGAATCGATCACTGTTTGGAATTACGGGAGGCGCTAATGAAGATAGACAAATGCATAAAAGAAGCCTTTGTAGTCATCGGGAAAGAGGGCTCGACCGAGGACGGCGAGGGTTTTATTCAAAGATTATGGGAAGAGGCAAATGCTCATTTTGATGAAGTGCAGCATTTGGCGAAAAAGGACGAGGACGGCAGACCGGTTGGAATCTGGGGAGCGATGTCCGACATGACGCACTCGTATAAGCCGTGGGAAGAGAATTTCAGCAAAGGCTTATACTTAGCAGGAGTCGAATGTGACGAAGCTGCGGAAGTTCCGGAAGGATGGACAAGATGGTGCATCCCGGGCTACGAATATGTGTATGCGGAATGTGAAGAGGCAGACACATTTCCGAAAGTCTTGAGCCACCTGGAGAATCATCGGATGGCCTTGGTAGGAGCCGTACACGATTTCACTTGCCCGGAAACGGGTAAGAACTATATGTTTTTCCCCATCAGAAAGCTTCCTGAGTAACCAGCCCCAACTTCTAAGTAAGCAATGCCAACTCATCAATCACAGAAAACGAAAAGCCTGAGAAGATTCAAAAACAACGAGTCCTCTCAGGCTTTGTATATATCTTCTCCATTCACTTGCGCAGCAATAACACTCGCGCGCAGCGCGAATATCACTCGCCGCGATGTCCGCAGGACAGCGCGCCGCTCACATCAGGTGTCGAATCAAAGGGGAGAACGGGCGAATCCATCGCATCCGCTTCTCTAGGGTTTCGCTTGGCGTGGCGTCTTTCCAACGCTCGCCGTACTCGTACGTGCCGTCACTCAAAGGAATGCGGCTGGCCGAGGTGTAGCTCTCGAGGTCTTGCCGCAGCAGAGCATTTAGCGGCTCGGAATCCACGACGAGCATCAGCTCGGTGTTCAAGTAGGTGCTTCGCATGTCCATATTGTAGGAGCCGACGATGCTCAGGTCCTCGTCGATGAGAATGGTCTTCGTATGCATCGGATGCGCGCCGTAGTATTCGTACACGGTAACGCCGGTTGCGAGGATATTGTCCTGCTCGCGCTCGTAGTCCACGCAGCCAAATGGATTGGAGCCCGTCGCAACGGAATTGGTCACGATGCTCACCTGTGTGTTCTCGCAAAGCACCTTCAGGTCTTCGTACATCTCGTCACTGCAGATGATATACGGGGTCTGAATGACGGCGCTCGCACCGAGGCTCATCATGTGCACAAGCCCTTCCCACACGAGCGGCTCTTTGTTGCCGGCGCGAGTCGGGTTGGAAAGCAGCGAGATCTTGTCGGTCGGCATCGTCATTTGCACAAGGTCGGTCGGGGCAAATGCCTCGGCATAGGTCGTGCGCAGCTCTTCGGCGTGCGCCAGCAGCTCGGCCACGGCCTCGAGGTAGTCATCGACTTCGTCCGAATGGGAGCCATTTGCCGCGTCGTCTCGTTCGCGCTCGTCGCCGTCGTATGTGCGGTTGCACGAAAGCGGCCAAATGCTATCAAAATACGCCCTCAGCTGCGTAACGGAGGACTCCTCCGACGGGGCGGTGTCGTATACGAACAGCTCGCGATCCGCATTTTTCCCGGAGGAATAGTTGCCGAGAAAGACGTTGTAGGTGTTGCGCCCACCGAGCAGATAGTACGTATCGTCAACGAGAAGGTATTTGTCGTGCAGGCGGCATTGCGCGCTCCACGGAAGCAGCAGATTCGGCGGGTTGTAGAAGCGAACCGTAACGCGCTCGTGTGCGGCAAGTGCACGGAACCAAGCACTGTCCGGAAGGGTGTACATCGGGGTAAAGCCGTCGATTAGGAGCTTTACGGACACACCGCGTTCTGCGGCGGCGTACAAAGAGGCCATGACGTCTCTTGCGCTCTCGTCGTCCTTGAAATCGAAGGTCGACAGAAGAATCTCCTCCTGCGCCATGTCGATCATTCGAAGTCGTAGCAAAAGGGCATCGACGTTGTCGTCCACGCAAAGCACGCGCTCCGTACCGGGCTCGTCGCTTCGCCACTCGGTTGCAGCCAGCTGCTCCTTGTAGTCGTCGTTCACCGATTTGTGGTGCAGTAGGGGGAGCAGAGTGCCGAGCAAAAGGTACAAGACAACGATTCCGACTGAAATCAAGGCAGACAGAAGGAGCTTCTTCACCGTGAAACGACGGCGCTGTCCCTGCGAGGCTCGCCCAGCATGTTCCGGCGAGGCCTGCGAGGTTCGTCCCGTATGTTCCTGTGAGTCTCTTCTGTGGGAACCGGCTTCGGAATGGGTCCGCGTAGATTGTGTTTCGTTGTGTTGCATGCGATACTCCTATCAGTCTGTTTGCCGTCGGTGCGTATAGTGTAGTTCATCATACTGTGTTTTATGACAAATGTCAATGCACGGCCGAGTTGCCTGTTAGAATCATTTTGACACGCAGACAACGCTTTGATACACTGTAGATAAGAAGGATATTCGGAGGGTAGCCATGAAGGTTCAAAAGCAGATTCGAAGCAAAGCATTTCAGGCGGGTGAGGGGTTCATCCGCGATTATCAGCGCTTGGTGAAGGAGACGGTATTGCCGTACCAGTACGCCGTGCTGTGCGACGAGATTGAGGGCGCGGAGAAGAGCCACGTGCGGCAGAATTTTATTAACGCAGGCAAGGCGTTGCGTGGGGAGGACGTCGGTGACGGCTTCTACGGCATGGTATTTCAGGACAGCGACGCGGCCAAATGGCTGGAGGCGGTTGCGTACTCGCTCGCAGCATTTCCCGACAAGGAGCTGGAGGCAGAGGCGGACGAGCTCATTTCGTTGATTGCGCAGGCGCAGGACGAGGATGGCTATCTCAATACGTATTTTACGATCAAGGACCGCGAGAAGCGGTGGACGAACCTGCTGGAGGGGCACGAGCTCTATTGCGCGGGACATATGATGGAGGCCGCGGTTGCGTATTACGAGGCGACGGGCAAGGATGTGCTGCTCAATGTAATGCGGAAAAATGCGCAGTGCATTTACAAGCATTTTGTCACGGAGGGCGCGCCCGGTTATGCGGGGCACCCGGAGGTGGAGCTGGCGCTGATGCGGATGTATTCGGTGACCGGCGAGGAGTATTTGGCTGAGCTGGCGAAGCATTTTATCGATGTGCGCGGAGTGGACTCGGATTACTTCGTGAAGGAGGTTGCGGGCCGGTCGTGGAGTGTATGGGGGTCGGACGGCAAGGACACGAGATACAACCAGGCAAATCGCCCGGTGCGAGAGATGTCGGATGCGACGGGTCACGCGGTGCGCGCGGTGTATCTGTATACGGCGATGGCGGATGTGGCTGCGCAGACGGAGGACGAAGAGCTGTCGGCGGCCTGCAGAAGACTGTGGGAGAGCATTACAAAGCGCCAGATGTATTTGACCGGCGGCATCGGCTCGACGGTGCATGGCGAGGCATTTTCCGTGGATTACGATCTGCCCGGAGATACCGCTTATGCAGAGACGTGCGCGTCCATCGGACTGATGTTTTTCGCCTCTAAGCTGTTGGAGCAGGAGGTGTCCGCAGAGTATGCCGATGTGATGGAACGGGCATTTTACAATACCGTGCTGGCGGGAATGCAGCTGGATGGCAAGCGCTTCTTCTATGTGAATCCGTTGGAGGTTGTGCCCGGCATCTCGGGCGTGGCTCAGACACACCGACACGATCTGCCGGAGCGCCCGGGCTGGTACGCGTGCGCGTGTTGCCCTCCAAATGTGGCGCGAGTCATTTCCTCGTTCGGAAGCTATGCGTATGGCGAGGCTGAGGAGACGGCCTATTGTCATCTCTATGCGGCCGGCAACGTGGATTTTGCAAATGGACTGAACCTCGTCTGTGAGACGGCTTATCCGTATGGGTTTACGGTCGATTATCGCGTAACGGCGGGAGCGGGCAAGCTTGCATTTCGCATTCCGGGCTGGAGTAAGACGTGGTCGGTGGAAAAGGGCGGCGTAGCCATCGAAGCGGAGCCGATTGGCGGCTATGTGACCGTCGAGGTGGCAGCAGGCGATACGGTTCGTCTTGTGCTCGACGACAAGCCGTATTACGTGTATCCGTCGTCTCGGGTGCCGCGACTGAGCGGTAGCATCGCCGTGTGCAGAGGACCGCTTGTGTACTGCTTTGAGGGCGTAGACAACGACGGCGACGTGCTCGGCATTTCCCTAACGGAGGCCGAGATCGAGGTGTCCGATTATTGCGAGGAGCTGCTTGGCGGTACGGTTGTGCTGCAGACAAATGCTCTGCGCGAGCAGCCGAGTGATGAGCTATACTGCCGCGAGACGCCGAAGACAGAGGCGTGCGTGGCAAAGGCAGTGCCGTATTATACTTGGGGCAACCGCGGAAAGAATCAGATGCGCGTGTGGATGAATCGGCGGTAGCAAGTAAGTTGGAGGGCAAATAGCAGATAAAATAGAATCAACTTTCGGAAAAAGTAAAAAAACACGTCAGGAATAGTGCGTATTTTGTACGAATATAGAATGGTTATAGTAATTGTTGACTGAAAGCAATAATAATGGTAATCTTTAAGTACAGATTGTCCTATCGCTATGCAGAAAACGGCAAAACCGGTTCACTAGTGAAGAGGAGGGCGCTCTCTTGGGATTGTTGTGTGTATGTGATTACAGCGAAAAACAACTGTAAAAACAGCTTATTTTGTAAACGAGTATAATGAAACAAAAGGAGGTTTACAGCAATGAAGAAGAGACTGATGCTACTTGTTGTGTTATTACTGATGTTTTCTAGTACGATTGGGCTATGCTATGCAGCGACTTATGAGCATTATGTGGAGACGACGGACAAAACATCTTGGGTAACGAGAAATACTGCGTGGACGCAATCGACAACATCCGGAGGTGCTGTAGAGTTGGAAGTGCAATCTTCAATCCGTGTGTCGAATGGATTGTTTTCTGACAAGGCACATATAAGGGATGTGTACCCGATTGGATTTATGGATGGAAGTAGATTTGATACGGCGAGAGGACGTGTGTGGGGCGATTCCGGTGGAGCAAAATACACAGAATGGGTTCTGCCAACCCAGACCGGAGGCTCTGGAGAACAGTCGACCAAGTATAGCAACTCATACACGTTTATGGTTCAAATCAAAGACGATTGACAAGCAGCTAATTTAACCACAACATAATGGGATGTGAGGCATCCTCGGATGCCTCACATAAGGAGAAAGTTATGACAAAAAAGAAGAAATTCATGTTGATATGCTTTTCCATCGTAGGAGGAGGGTTTCTGTTGTTGAATCTCGCATGGTTGGTCTTCGTATGGCGTTGTGCACAGCTTCAAGATAAGGTGGAATATAACCGAATTACCGGAGCTCATCAGATTCGTGATTATGAAGAGAATTTAGTCTATGTTGGCTTCAATCTGGACAATCTTTTCTATCTTGATTTTTATGCCCAGGCGCAGATTTCGATGCCATTTATGGACGAGGAGGCAGCAGATGAGCTAATTATCCGTTATACGTTTCTAAAAGGGTATTCGTATACCTACATTTATTATCCAGAAAGAGATGCTTCATCGGGAGGCAGCTCTCAGAGCGAGCAATATGAAGTGCATTTCAATGAGGATCATGAACTTCTTAACAAAGGTGATTACGAGGTATACGAACAATATGAGGAACGAATTCATGAGCTTTTCGAAAAAGCAGATGCAATGTGGGGGTTATAATGAAGACAAGAAAGATTGTATGTATAATATTCATTGTTTGTATCCTTGTAGGGGCGGTGTATGCCGGCATATGGGGAGTTTATTGGCTTCGTTGCGACAAGTATCGTGATCAATTGGTGGAAGTTTTCGGAGTGGAAAGCGTGAGTACGGACGATTATTCTATTGGATTTGACATGTCCTCGTTTGGGGACTTTAGGTCAGGGGTACTTTTTAGTGAATATGTGGATCTACAGGAGGCAGGGCGGAATCACGTGGAGCAGGTAGTAGTACCGATAGTACGTGTGTGCTTTGGACCGTTCGGCGGTATTGTTTTTGCATTTTCGGGTTCAGAATATTATGCTACCGGTGTGGATGAGGAAGGCAATTATACATATTCCTTCCGCGAACAATATTTTGAAATGGATGAGAGTTTGAAGCCGATGAACGAAAAATCGGCGAAGGTATGGGAACGTCTCAGTGGTTCCTACGACAGCGTACTGAAAAAGATTGATGAAATCTGGGATCTCTTCGAGTAGGGCTTCAGAGTAAAACGAAAGAGGATGAGTATGTCATATATAAAATACATGGCGTGTGTTGTACTGATGCTAATCGGCGTATGGGCATCGTTAGAGCTGTATCAGATTCATTTGCTGGACTTTGGAGAGTTTGTTACGATCCAAGCTTATACGGAGGAAGCAGAGAATGTGGAAGAGTATATTGACACGCTGGTTGCTGAGGCAAAGAATCTGTCCGTGGACGTTGTCTTTGTAAATAACAAAATGGATAAAGATGGAAATGAAGATATAACTATTCATTGTGAAGAATCGTTCCGAGAGACGTTGCAAAACGACTGTTGGTATTATGAGGGGACGCAAAAGGGAATGCTTTCCGGAACAACGACAGTGGTATACAAATCCTTGCCCGAAATTGATACCAAGAAATTTTCCAGGGCCGAGTATTCGTGCAAGCTGTATGGTGAGGACGAAGATGTTGGAGCTTTTTTGCACTATTGGAAAGAGGACGGAGGGAAGATTGTCTCGGGGAAAGGTGTTGTAAAGAACACGGTTAGACTGTGCCTTGTGATGCTATGGGCTATTGTCGTGTGTGTAATTGGTTCAATGACCGTGTTTGAGAGAATGCTCGGGAGAAAAGAGTTCTTTGTTCGATTATCGGTTGGAGAGAGTCTGTTTCGGAGTTCTGTGATACATATTGTATCGGATGTTGTGGTGTATTTTGCGGCTGCAGGGATTGCAGTGCTGGTTGTTCGTCGCTTGAGCGGTGCTGTCTGGTTTTCGGGATATGCATGGGGGACGGCAGGAGTGCTGTCCGTTATTAGTACGATGTTGTATCTTTCTTTGTTGCGAAACAGCTTCCGTTATGCGTTTTCCAATGCAATGATGTCTGAGGACACGCTTTTGTTTGGTCATTTTCTGTTGGCCTGCTTTATAGCTGCATTGTTGGTACTGGTTCCCTTTATCAGCTCTTCCTATCGAGATTATAGTAACGCGGCTTTGCAGCGAGATCTATTTAGTAGATTCAAGGGTTATTATTATGTACAGTTTTCACCATATGTGTCGGATGTGCTGGGTGCTACGCAAGGTGAAGGTGGAACTTCACTTGACCCGTTTTATCATTCTGACGAGGTTAGCAGAAAGTTTTATGAAGAAAATTTTTTGAAGTACTCACCGTCCTTTTTTGGGAAGTATATGGTAGTGTCAGATGTTAATATATGCTATGCCAATGTGCACATGAAATCGTATCTTGAGGAGTTATTTCAGATGACGATTCCAGATGGATATGATGCTGTTTGCTTCTATCCGAAGAAGCTGCGGCAAGAGCTTCTGAAGCAGTGGGGACTTGAGAGGTTTTTGTACTCCTATGATGGGGAAACGACTATTCGTTGGATTCCCTATGAGCATGAGATATCAACGGGAGTAACAGAAACTCTTCAGAACGATTTTGCGGTAATGAGAAATCCTGTTGTGGTGTATGAGAGTATATCAGCATTTGAGGAAGGCGATTGGAAGACAAAGGCGGACACCGTATATAAGGGTTTTTTGTATTGCAAATGCAGCGAAGAAGAAATCCTCGCTTTCGCGGAAGAACATGGAGTTGCAGCATATTACGAAGATGTTTACGAGGGCTTCCGTGAATATTACTCGAAAGCTAAGAACGCATTTTGGAGCATGACGGTGATTGCTACTCTTTTGAGCGGAATGGTGATTTTCTTTTACATGACGATACTTCGTCTTGAGTGTCTTATCAATGGGATGGAGTTGGCAATCAAGAAGACGCTGGGAATTCCGTTGATAGATCGTATGTTTAAGCTGTATGTGATGGCTGTCGGATTTTCTCTCTTGGGAATGTTATTGTCTGTGGCATTGCTACAACGAATGCAGCGAGATTTTGAACCTATGAGTGTGCTCGTCGGAGGGGGACTGCTCTTGATTCAGGTGATACTTATCACTGGGGTAGGAAAGAAGCTTGAAAAGCAGTCCGTACAGAAAGTATTGAAGAATGGGTAGAGTATATGATAGAGCTGAAAAACCTTGTGAAAAAGTTTGATAACAGAACAATAATCGATAATGTTAATCTCACAATTAAAGATGGTGATTTCGTAGTTCTTTCCGGAGCGAGTGGCTGTGGGAAAACTACACTCCTTCATATAATTGGAGGGATTGAAGAACCAACGGCGGGACAGGTATTGGTTGACGGAAAGGATATCTCCGTCAAAAAGAACCTAGTGCATTTTCTTAGATATGAGGCGGCGTTTCTTTTTCAGAACTTTGCCCTTGTGGACAAGAAGACGGTACGAAAGAACCTCGAAATGATTCCGGCGGAGTTTCGTAGTGGAATGTCGATAAAGGAAGCGCTGGAGTACGTGGGGCTTCCGGGCTTTGAGAATAAGTCGGTGTACAAGTTGTCAGGAGGCGAGCAGCAGAGGGTTGCTTTGGCGCGCATTTTGATGAAAAAGTGCACGGTTATACTTGCAGATGAGCCGACTGGCTCCTTGGACAAGAAAAATGCAGACATGGTTATGGAAATATTGAAGAAGATGAATCTTGAGGGGAAGACGATAATCATGGTAACGCACGTGGAAGAGTACAAAAACTACGGCGATAAGGTGTTTTCACTATAAGAAGAAAAAGCCCGCAGACACACAGTGTCCTTGTGCTCGTGCACGTGCTCCTTTTAGCGGGCTTTCTTCAGGAACGGTCTTGCAACCTTGACGTTGAAGAACTCGATGAGCGGGCCCATGAAAAATGCGGTGATGATCGTTCCGATACCCGCAATCGTCGGGATGGCACTGAATTTGCCGCCGCCGAGGAGGAAGATGCCAACGCCCGCTACAACGCAGATGACATCGGTGATGATGCGGCAGTACTGGAACTTGGCGAGCTTCCATTTGCCCGAAAGAACGATTGCCACGGCATCGTAGGTCGATACGCCGAGGTCGGCGGTCATGTAAAATGCCGAGCCGAAGCAGATGATAACGATACCAACCGCCAGGCACACAAAGCGAACCGGCATGGACGGATCGGGAATCAGCTTCTGAAAGAGGGCGTACGAGAACTCCGTAATGTAGCCGAGCAGAAACAGATTGATAAAGGTCGCGATGCCGATGTTGTGACGGTCAACGACCAAGCTAAAGGTCAACAGAATCAGATTTACGATGACGTACAGTGTTCCGAAGGAAATCGGAATGAGCTTGTCGAGGCCGGCCATCAGAGACTGAAACGGGTCAACGCCGAGAGCGGCCAGCTTAAAGATTCCTACGCTGATTGCGCAGATGATGACACCGAAAAGGGACATGAGGATACGTCTTGATTTCATAATATTCTCCATCGTAGTATTGTAGTGTGTCGGTAGCACCCGCCGAAAGGCGCATTTGCCGTTGTGTGCTGCCGGGCATTGCGGCGCACTCGCCGGGCGCAGACAACAAGAGCATTATAGTGTGCGGACGTTGGAAATGCAATGTAGTATCTTAAATGGACAATCGAGTCGGAGCGTCAAGGAATATTGACCTTTTGTGGGCAACGCGCTATAATGAATGTGTACGTAATTCTATACATAAGGAGAAATGATTATGGAACTAGTTAAGAAGATGGTTGCCGAATTCATCGGCACACTCGTATTGGTGCTTGTGGCTTGCGGCGTTGCTGCAGTGACCGGTTGTGTATTCCCGGAGGCAGGCTATGTTGCTACCGCATTGGCATTTGGCCTTGTAATCGTTGCAATGGCATATTCCATCGGTAACGTATCCGGTTGCCACATCAACCCCGCGGTATCCATTGCGATGCTCGTGTCCGGTAAGCTGTCCGTTAAGGACTTTATCGCTTACGTGGTTGCTCAGTTCGCAGGCGCAATTGCAGGTGCCGGCATCCTGGCATACTTGATGGGCTCTACCGCAGCACTCGGACAGAACGGCCTCTATGACGGCGACATCGTGAAGTCTTTGGTTGTGGAAGTGATTCTGACCTTTATCTTTGTAATTGCGATTCTCGGCGTTACTTCCAAGACGGAAAATGCAGGCGTTGCCGGCATCGTAATCGGCTTGTCTTTGACGCTGGTGCATTTGCTCGGTATCTACTTCACCGGAACCTCTGTGAATCCGGCCAGAAGCTTCGGACCGGCTTTGTTGGTTGGCGGAGAAGCACTTGCAAATGTGTGGGTGTTTATCGTAGCTCCCCTTGTTGGCGGTGTGCTTGCTGCTTTGGCATACAAGTTTCTTGATGGTAAGAAGACGAAGTAATTAAAGTAGCAACGAACGGTTGAGGTACAGTGCCGTTTGCCCGGTTGGACAGACGGCACTTTTTGTATTTTCGTGTTGGACATTCGAGGTAAGAGGTGGTACAATGATACTGGATTCCGTAAAATTGTTCGAAAGCTTGCATCCGAATTTTTTCGAGCGAGAGGACATTCGCTCGGTCTCGGAAGAATGGGTTTATGACGAAATGTTGCTATCGCTTGCGGATTTCGATGGTGGTAGGTATGAGAAAGTGTTCGGCGAAGCGGTTTCATTTGGCTTCTACGATGGTGATCTCGAGGAGCTGAAGCGACTGGTTGCGACGGTGGACGACGGATGGCCGCAGTTCTTTGACGGAAAGCAGAGGATTTATTGCGGCTTTGTGCATGGAGAGGTGGCGAGCTTCTGCCAGGTTGAGCATATGGGAGTGCATTGCATAGACGGTCAGGTGCTGTGTATCGGCGGCCCCGGCTGCGTAGGTACGCTTCCCAAGTATCGCGACAAGGGCATCGGCCTGACGATGGTGATGCGCGTGACGCAGCTGCTCAAGGACGAGGGCTACGACTACAGCTACATACATTACACCGGTGTGGCTCCGTGGTATGCAAAGCTCGGCTACAAAACCATTCTTCGCTGGGGAAGGAACGGTTTGCTGTAGGTTGTGGAAATGCGGCGCGAGTGCGTGACCGAAGAGGTGTGGTTCGCAGTAGAAGCCGGAACGCGGCGGATGAGAAAGAGGTGAGATGGTGACAATTCGAAGGGCAACAAAGAGCGACATGGACGGTCTGAACCGTCTGCTGCAACAGGTGCTGCGCGTTCATCACGACGGCCGCCCCGATCTGTTTCGTGGCGAAGGAAAGAAATACACGGACGAGCAGTTGGAGGAATTGCTTGCGGATGAAAATGCTCCGATTTTCGTCGCAGTGGACGAGAAGGAGTGGATGCTCGGATACACATTTTGCGTATACCAAGTGCGCAGAGGGCACAATGTTCTGAACGACATACGCACGTTGTACATCGACGATTTGTGCGTGGACGAGACGGTGCGAGGACAACACGTCGGGAAGGCGTTGTATGAGCATGTGGTCGCATTTGCCAAAGCCGAGGGCTTCTATAATGTCACGCTCAATGTGTGGACGTGCAACGAATCGGCGATGCGCTTCTACGAGAAGATGGGCATGAAGCCGCAGAAGATCGGTATGGAGACGATTTTGTGAGGC
>JAZODS010000094.1:0-5597 GCA_045597165.1 Lachnospiraceae bacterium
TCTGTACTTATCAGGGGTAAACTTTTTCATGTGTGCCGAGGCACTTAGAACAAGCGGACCGGACAGACCAAAGTGCGTGAACAGCATCTCCCCCATTTCCGAATAAACAGCTTTTTTCTTCGGCATCGGCACGAAATCATAAGGATTATAAAAATACTTTTCCACGTCTGCCATCGTCATTCACCCTCCCCTACATAACGCACGTCCACCAGTCGGTAATTCTTAATCTCGATCATATCATTTTCATCGTATCCAACATGGCTTCGTACAACCAAATACTGCTGCGGCTCGTTCAGCGGAGTATGAAGTAGCATGTGCTCCTCATAATAATCTTGCCCTTCCGCTTCTTTTAAAATCTCTGCATAAATCGGTTCGTCATTCGTTCTAACCACCACACGAAATTCCTTTTCCGGATTGAACATATGTAACTCAAGAAGCATCTCTTCATCCGTCACCATTGTCCAGTTCCCGCAAGGCTTGCCATCGCTCATTCGATAGCGGCCGTTTACCACACCACCTCGAAAGTATGCAATCATATATCCTTCCGCCGGCGCACTCGCAAAATCCACTTCTCTTAATTGCATACTTGTTCCTCCTTTACAAACTCCAAGAAACGTCCAAGGTAATATTCTCTGTCTCCGCAGTCAACTCCGTTAATAGCGATTTCACCATTTGCTTCAAATGTTCCGCGTCCTATTGCAGTCTGCCCACCAATGGCCAACATGCCATGGCGAATCTCCTCAAACACTACAAGAAGCACTCCTACCATCCAATCAGTACTATTATCTTCATATCTTCGTACCGAAACGCTCAACTCGGTAGCTCCACCTGCATAAGAAAGTTCACTATAAAGCGCTCCGGCGCGTGCCGCATGCTCGAAACGGCTGACCTGCGTACGTGTCATCAATACCTTTTTAGCTCCTTTTATTATGCTCTCATCTACGACGACCTCTGACTGCCAGGCTTTCTTTGACTTGAGTTCTACCGCACCAAACATAATATCCAGTTTCTTTGAGACATCGCCTACGCGATAGGCATTGAGGATTTCCCGGACTCCTGAACGAATGGCTCCACTCAGACTTCCTCCCGGGATTATCGGCTCCCCATTGCAAGTGATATGCTCAAAATCCGGCTCATTTTTCTTTGCATGGTATCTGCGAATACTGATTCCGCCGCACTGCTTCACCGGCATAGTTATTTTTATGAACTTGTCTTTCTTTTCGGACGTCCAATACTCTGTCTGCTCAGCGGCGCTCGCAAGCCATTCTTCTATCGGCTTCTCGAGGAGCATCCGTGCATTCTCCGCTGTGATTTCAAGCACTTGAACCTTCGTGATTGCCACGCGTCCTAATCCACGATTTTTCCGATATCCGAATCTGATTTCACCATTATGTATGCCGCCTAACGCCAGTTTGATATCAGACACAAGCCGGTCTTCATTCTGCTCGTCCTTCTCTCGGATTACAAGTTCCATTGTAAATGCTCCTCGCAGTCCGGTTTCAACGATCTCGTGATCAAACTTGGCGCCACTCACCGTCAGTTTTTCTTCATTTAGCGCAACACCGTCACGGACACTGATGCGCTCGTTTCCGTCAAAGCACATGTCGGAAACAAACACCTTACTCATAAATCCGTCTTCACCTTTACTAAATCCAAAGACACAGGATGTATCTTTGCGGTAGCTAAGGTACGCTCGCATTGCACCGGCCAAAGACGTTCCTGGAACAAAGAATTCACCGGATGCATTGCGCAACACATCGTTGTCCGTCACGTCTCCATCACCGCACGCGATTGAAATCGGCGATGCCAATTGCGTCGACACTCGCAAATAAATCTTTTTGATGATCTTGTTCGTGCTACTCACCGCGTCTCACCTCTTTCTTTGCGCGCTTCTCTCCCGCATTTATGTATTTTGCCTCAGTCAGTAAGCCTTTCATGTAATAATAGTAGTAAACATACTCCTTAGTGGCATCCCATTCCATTGCGGGAACTCGCTCTTCCAACAGCCTCTTATAATTCCACTCTACAAGTTTCTCTGCTAGCCCTTGCTTATCGTCTTTGCCCTTGGTACTCTTCGTCCACGAGTTGATCTCTTCCTTCATCTCGTCAGGCAAGAGTGTCTTCTCACCATTCTGCACAAGACTTTTCTCATAGAACACAAGAAAAACTCGCGATATTGCAGTAAGTGCCGCTTCCTGTCCTAAGCCCTCCAATATCTTGCCGGCACGTTCTCTTCCGATGCTCATCGCCACATCACAGGCTTCCTGCAATTCCAAATCCGCCACAAGATTCGTAGTGATTCTTCCGGTCTCTTTCGGAACCAAAGATTCCACACACAACAGTTTCTCCGTATATTGCGCAGACACGCTCTCAAATACAAGCTCGCCATAACCCTCGTGATTACGCTCGCCCACGTATACACTCATGCCCTGCGGAAATGTTGCTTCTCCGGAAACAACACGGAACAAACAGGTTGTCCCCTTGTCAAATGCATTTAACATCGGCTTCGGGCGCTGCCACGTCGTATTGTAACCACCCAAAGTCGTATACTTAAGAAACGTCTCCTCTGCCTTTACTTCAGCCCCAACCATCTTACCGATTGCTTTTTCCAAATCGCTCGCAGATGTTGTACACATGCCGTTATCATTGTAGATAATGGCCGGCGAAACAAATCTTACGCTAAACACACTATCCTTGTACGTCACCTTCTCAACCGGCTCCACCTCAACTTTCACAAGCTTCACCGCGCCGTATTCCGAAGAACGATTGTTTCCGATGCGTGTGTCTTTCATCTTTTCCAGTGCGGCAATAATCGTCTGTCCGAGATCTTTCTTGCACAGAATATACCCCGCAAACACTTGACCGGCCGACAAACTGGACAGCTGATAAAATGCCGCATCTCGAGTTGCTCTTCCAATCCCCTTGTCACTCGGGCGTGAATGGTGATAATGAATCTCTGAAGCAGCTCGGATCATGTGACGTACACCGGCGCGAAGCTGTCCCACAAAGCAGTTCGGCAACGCTGTAATCTGCGCCGTATCCTTCATTCTCTCATCACACTTCGCCGCTTGATTTTTCACCATTAGTACGTTATCTACCGGCTTTTGATCCTTGTCAATGTAATACGCAGCAGATGCCGGAGTCATTCTCTCCGACAAGTCCGATACGTAGGCATTACTACAAATAACGCCTGTTTCTAAGATCTCTTTGCGGAAAACTTCTTGCCCGAGAGCTTCTGCAAGAATTCCAAGCATTTTGTTTCCCTCAAGATAATCCTGCGTTCTGGTTTCTCCGCCGGCAACGCTTTTCAAAAGAACCGGGGACTTCAGTTGCAACCAATAGGAGATGCGGATTTCCTCTGCGGTTACCTTCTTTGTCTGCTCCAAAGCACGTGCAAATGCGAGTTCCTCTTCAGTATTATTCTCTGCTTCTGCAATTACGGACACTTCGCCAAGACCTCTTGTGCGCGCAATTCCCATGTGACGTAGCTGACGACAAATCTGCGAAAAATCATTCTGCAGTTGTGTCGGAACTTCTGCTTGCGCAACAAACTCCAAACCTTTCTTCACAACGCGCAAGTTGCGAAGCGACCCCTCATCGACAATTCCGGTCTCTGTGTCTATTGCAGTCTGTGTACGAATGTATGTGAATAGTCGGAGAACATTTTGTGGATGTACAACATTTTTCCCTTTGCTTCGAGACGTCTTTATCTCCTCGACATAACTGTCGTATTCCGCAACATACGCATCAGACAATATGAGCTTTGCTCTTCTGTCCCCCTCCTCTCCGAAAAGCTGTAGCAACACCTTCTCGTCTAGCAGTTGCCAATCAACCAATTCCTGCGCAGCCTCTCTCAAGCAGCCCTTTAGACGCTTAGCGGGAATCCGCGGAAGTCCATATTCGTCATGAACAACGTCTATGTCTACAATTGAATTGTACCCCTCACCGGATGCCACGCACATATCACTTAATAAAGTAATCCTAAGCCTCATCTGCTGCCACCTCCTTTAATTCCACATACTCATCCATCAACTCCAGTGCGTCGTACCACCTCGCCACGAGTTCTCCGTCCTTGTCTTCAAAGCCACTGCCGTCTTCTGCATGCGGCAAGCAAAACTGCCTCGATTTTAAGAACGATACAAATCGCTTCACCTCTTCCTCGCCAAGATAATAGGTGTTTCGTAGTTTCTTAGAAAAGTTTCGCGGAAGCATATCCCCCAAAAAGTATGTTATTATCTCAAGAAACGTTGTTAGCGACGAGGCTTCATTTTTTCTATTCAGGGCCTCATATGCGTGTACACTCTCTTCTGTGAACGGCACATAATACGGTCTATTATTCAACCGTTCGCCCCTTGGAAGGCGATATTGACGCTCATGTTCTGCCCCCAGGTCTGCCGCCTGTATATGCTGACAGAACTGCCAATCCACCCAATTACCGATTATGCCACTCTCGTTCGCCGGCTCACGATGATTTGCACATTTGGCGATGCTTTTTGCATTACTACAACAAGCCTCTGCCACCTCGTACGCATCACTAAAAGGAAAATGGCTGTTCACATATGCGATCCCGGCACACGCCGAGAAGCCGTACTTCGCCAACTCCTCTTCCGTCGCCTTCTCCCCCGTGTAATACATTGCTTTTGCTGAAATGCTTTGAAGGAACAATCGAACACAATCCAACGCCATGCTTCCGTTACACACAAAGGTAATATCATCTCCGGCCACGATAATCTTACGCAAGCGAGGAAGCCATCTGTTTTTCTTGTCCTTGCATTGATGGTTCGCCCGATCACGTACCATATCAAACGTCTCTTCGAACGCAGTCTTTATATTCTCGGAAACACGTCGCATCGTCAATACAGCTCCGGAATACGTCGTCTCTTTCTCCATGATTTCGCGAATACGAGTCCCCATATTGTTGCCATCTATATGTACAATGGCCAACATACTATCGCTCCCTTTCTCCGTAATCATATTATCGAAAATGCGCTCCACCTCCGTTTCATCCTTCGGCATATAGCGCTCCTGTCCTTTCAAGAAGGCTTCTGTACTTACCCATTCTTCCTTACCACGTACCGATACTTTCGTTGTCAACGGATATCCCGTCACCACATCCGTTCTCACAATCGGTAACGCACCGCACGGCATTGCCAATGACATCGCCGCTTTCACTCGCGACATCTCCTTGTGCACATTCCTATAGTCTGCAGCATAAGATTTCGTCTTTTCTACTACCGCTACCGCCAATTGAAGCGAATACGTAGTCTCCTGCACGTAACGTGCAAGTGCCCGACAATACTCCCCGCACAACTCACCGGTGCGGAACAACACATATGCATTGCCTCCTCCGACAAACAGCACCTGCATCTGTACTCTCTCGTCCATCTCAAAACGCAATCCGACTTGATCTTTTTTGCTATCCTCTCCCGTCCAGTCCATCAAGAATAAATCCAGCTCATCTCCTCGCTGCTTTCTCACCATCGCAAGGCCATCTGAAATAAGATTCTCTACTTGCGCGAGAGTCTCGCTATAATATGTCTTATAAAACTTTTGCAACTTGGGATCGTTAGCATACCAATATCCCATGGGATTCATTC
>JAZODS010000095.1:0-29085 GCA_045597165.1 Lachnospiraceae bacterium
GCCCGAGAGCGCTAACAGTACCTTTTTGTCTCCCACCTGCTCGCGAACAGCAGCCACCTGCTCTTCAATGAACTGCTCTGCCAAAGCCGTGGTTGTAATGCGTTCCATGCTTTCCGGTCTCTTGTTCGAATCCATCCGTTCTTCCTCCTGATTATGAAAATGCTGAATTTGTTCACCCTTACATTTTACTACACGGCATATTATAATCAATGGTTGCGCAGAAATCAATTATTTTCTTTCGCTTCCGAGAAAATTTTTTTGAATTTTTATTTCATTTTTCTTGCATGATAGAGCATTTGCATGTATAATGTCTTGTGGACGTTATCCGATATCCATTTTTCGGATATCACGTAATTTTGAAAGTGTGAGGTATTCACCATGGAAAGAAGAGTTGGTACAGTATCCAGAGGTATTCGTTGTCCTATCATTCGTAAGGGTGACGATTTGGTTGACATTGCAGTATCCAGCGTATTGGAGGCTGCACAGAGCGAAGGTTTTGAGCTTAGAGACCGCGACGTTGTAGCTCTTACTGAGTCTATCGTTGCACGAGCTCAGGGCAACTACGCATCGGTTCAGGACATTGCAGACGATGTACGCGCTAAGCTTGGCGGCGGCACGGTCGGCGTCATCTTCCCGATCTTGTCCCGTAACCGTTTTGCAATCTGCCTTAAGGGCATTGCAATGGGCGCTAAGAAGATTGTCCTGATGCTGTCCTACCCCAGCGATGAGGTTGGTAATGCACTTCTTACCTATGATCAGATAGATGAAGCAGGCATCAATCCTTACAGCGACGTTCTCTCCCTTGAAAGATATCGCGAGCTGTTCGGCGAGAACAAGCACGAGTTCACGGGCGTTGATTACGTTGATTATTACGCTAACATCATTCGCGAGGCCGGCGCAGAGGTTGAGATTGTATTTGCAAATCAGGCTAAGACGATTTTGGACTACACAGACTGTGTAATCAACTGCGACATTCACACTCGCGCAAGAACGAAGCGCATTTTGCTTGCAAATGGTGCTAAGATTGTATGCAGCATGGACGACATTATGACAGCTCCGGTAAACGGTAGCGGTTACAATGAGCGCTACGGTCTCCTTGGTTCCAACAAGTCCACCGAGGATCAGATTAAGCTGTTCCCGAAGGAATGTACGGACCTCGTTGAGGCAATTCAGGCTGAGCTTCTGAAGAAGACCGGCAAGCACGTTGAGGTTATGGTATACGGCGACGGTGCATTCAAGGATCCGCAGGGTAAGATTTGGGAGCTTGCCGATCCGGTAGTTTCTCCCGCATTTACGAGCGGCCTCGTTGGTACGCCGAATGAGTTGAAGCTCAAGTATCTCGCAGACAACGATTTCAAGAACCTCAGTGGTGCTGAGCTCAAGGAGGCAATCTCCAAGAGCATTAAGGCAAAGGATGCGAACCTCGTTGGTAACATGGCTTCTCAGGGTACAACCCCTCGTCAGCTTACCGACCTGATTGGTTCCCTCTGTGACCTGACAAGCGGTTCCGGAGACAAGGGAACGCCGATCATCCTTGTACAGGGCTATTTCGATAACTTCACCGACTAATTCGCTCGGTGTGGCTCGCCCCCACAAAAGAATACGAAACAGATGCCGTGATTGCCTATACAATCGCGGCATTTTTTTGTATAATGAACGTAGCAGCAATGCAATTGCTACATAGAGTATTGTGTAGCGCATTTTCGGAGGTACATATGATTACTATACTTGCTAAGCTATTTATAAAAGACGACCTTCCGGCGGACCAACGTCGCAGCGCCTACGGCAAGCTGTGCGGTTTTGCGGGAATTCTTCTGAATCTCCTTTTGTGTGCGGGCAAATTCCTCGCCGGTGCACTCAGCGGCTCCATCGCCATCACCGCCGATGCCGTCAACAACCTGTCCGACGCCGGCTCCTCTCTCGCCTCTCTCGTAGGCTTTCGTATCGCGGAGCAAAAGCCCGATTCGAGTCACCCGTACGGACACGGCCGCGTGGAGTATCTGTCCGGCCTGTTCATCGCCGTTGTCATCCTGCTGATGGGAATCGAAATTTTCAAGACCTCCATCGATAAGATTCTTCACCCGACTGCGACCGAAGGCTCCTTGCTTGTCTTCTGCATCTTAGGTGCCTCTATCTTAGTCAAATGCTACATGGCATTTTACAACACCCGCATCGGCAAGCGCATCCAGTCCGAAACGCTGCGCGCAACCGGTATCGACAGCCTTTGCGACTGTATTTCTACAGCTGTAGTACTTGCATCTACGCTGCTTGGCTACTATACCTCCTTGCAGATTGACGGCTATTGCGGTATCTTCGTAGCAATCTTCGTTTTGATTGCGGGCATTTCCGCTGCGAAGAATACACTGAACCCGTTGCTCGGCCAACCGCCGGAGCCCGAGTTCGTCCGCCGTCTCGAAGCATTTGTTCTGCAGTATGACGACCAGGTGCTCGGCGTCCATGACCTTTTGGTTCACGATTACGGTCCCGGTCGACTCATCATTTCCCTGCATGCCGAAGTGCCTGCCGAGGGAAATGTACTGGAGCTGCACGACATCATCGACAATTTGGAGCGAGCCTTGAACAAAGAATTCGAATGCTCTGCCACCATTCATATGGACCCGGTCATCACGCAGGACCCGATCGTCGACGAGCTGCGTCTTAGGGTAGCCGGTATTGTTGCCACACTGGACCCGATGCTTACGATGCACGATTTTCGCGTCGTTACCGGCCCGAGCCACACGAACCTCATCTTCGACGTTGTCATGCCATTTGAATACACGCTGACCGAGGACGAATTGGTCGCGCAGCTGTGCTGCGAAATTTCCGGACGCATCGGCAGCAACTACTATGCGGTCATCCAGGTGGATCATCGGGTGCTGTAGGACGATTTCCTATCGCTTAACGAACAGCAAAAAAAGTCGAGAAACTCGTTCTTCTTATGTTGTATACTGTTAACACGAGGAGGTAATGAGGTGAACGAACATATTGAAGCAGTACAAAGAATGCAGGATTTTATTCACGCAAACCTCGAGAGGGATATTACCATTGCGGATTTGGCTCGAGCATCCATGTATTCACCGTGGTATTCCTATCGATTATTTGTTCAGCTACTGGACATGACTCCGGCGACATACATTCGTCGTCTGCGATTGTCTCAGTCGGCACTAAAACTAAGGGATGAAGCAGTCAAGGTCTTAGATGTTGCTTTGGATGCCGGTTTCAAAAGTGTGGACGGCTATCAAAGAGCATTTTATCAAGAGTTCGGTTGCAATCCTTACGAGTATTCCAAATCGCCTCGGCCGATTTACCTTTTCAAGCCCTATGGTGTCAAATATGCAACGCTAAGAAAGAAGGTACCCATGAAAGAAGTTAAGAATGTATTTATCCAAATCATCGAAAAGCCAAAGCGCAAAGTAATCATCATGCGCGGCAAGGAAGCAACGGAATATTGGAAGTACTGCGAAGAGGTCGGCTGTGATGTATGGGGGCTATTGACCAGCATCAAGTCAATCGCCGGCGAGCCCGTCTGCCTATGGCTTCCCAAAAGCTATATCAAGCCTAACACCTCGGAATATGTGCAAGGAGTTGAAGTTCCCACCGACTATGCAAGCGAAATCCCGGATGGCTTTGACGTGATTGAATTGCCGGAATGCAAATACGTCATGTTCCAAGGCGAGCCCTTTCAGGAAGAGGAATTCGGCGAGGCAATCGGACAAGTTCGGGATTCCATCAACAAGTTCGACCCTCGGACGATGGGCTATCGTTGGGACGATACCAATCCGCGAATTCAACTAGAACCGATCGGAACCAGAGGCTATATTGAGTTGCTTCCGGTGAAGAGCATTTGATTCACATGACACAAAGCAAAAGCACCCTCGATTCTTTCGAACCGAAGGTGCTTTTTATATATCCCATTACCCTCTCAACAACTTCAAACGCTCCCTCATCGCCACCAAGGCTTCCTGCGGATCCGTGATATCACCGACCGCATCCTCCATGGGGCAGGGACCTGTATTCGTGCGATTGCGAATGCCATCGACCAGCGTATCGTAGCTTGCCTGAATGCCATGCAGCTGCAGAAGCTCCAACGCACCGCGGCTCATCACCTCGGCGTGCAGCTCGGTCGGCTTCAGAAGCGCATACAGCATCGCTGCGCCCTTTCCGACCACTCGGTCAGCCACGGCATACCCTTCGAGGAAAATGCCCTCATCCAGCCACGACAGCAACGGACTCACGCCACGCTCCGTCGTACTCATCTGATAGTCATCCCCTATCGCAATACACGTAAACGGGGAATTGTGAAGTACCCCTTTTGCTCGCTCCAGATTCGTCATGCGTTAGTCCCTCGCATGCTCGACACGGAACAAAATAAGCGGGAGCAAAATCCACTGCAGTACGATACCGAGAAGTCCGATCACGATACTCGTCCAGATGCTTGCAACAGCCACTCCGCTGCCAAATGCGTATACGCCCAACAAGGTCGCAACGGCTCTTACCGCTCTACCACCGATCTGAATCACCAAAAGCTTCGCAAATGCCGAAAGCTTCACATCCTTCAACAAGCCGGAAATCAAGCCGTATGCTACAAGCTCTGCAACGAGAAACGGCAACATCATCAATACCGGCATGCCCGTGAGCACATGGCTGAGCACCGGCGTCAAAATACCTGCTGCCACGCCTGCATACGGTCCCGCAAGCAAACCGACCAACATAATCGGAAGCTGCATCGGAAGCAACGCCTCACCGAGCGACGTTCCGATTCCGGACACCAAACCAATCGTATGTACCAACTGCGGAATTGCCACTCCGGCAACAACGGCACCGATAACCGCGAGCGTCTGCGCCTTCACAGACAAGCCCTGCTTTTTCATTGCAATCGTCTTTGTATTCATCGTATATCCTCCCTATGAACTACTCAAATGCCTCGGCAACCACCTTCAGCTGCTTGCGAATCTTGATGTGCTGAGGACAATGCTCCTCACACAAACCACACTCGGCACAATCCGATGCTCTTCCGTGATTCTCAAGCAATGCCGCATAATCCGCCTTCGCCTTGTCGCTCTCCTGTCCGTCCGTGCTCTTCCATTCATTCAGAATCGTAAAGTAATCCGGAATCGCGATCTGCATCGGGCAATCATCCACACAGTAACGGCAAGCGGTACAAGGCACGGTAATGCTGAACTTAATCTTCTCCGTTGCCTTCGCTACAATCTCGTGCTCCTCTTCGTTCAACGGAGCGAATTCCTTCATATAGCTCAAGTTGTCTGCCAGCTGAGCCTCGTTGCTCATACCGGAGAGAACCATCACTACGTTGTCCAAGCTAGCGGCATAACGAATTGCCCACGAAGCCGGCGATGCATCGGGTGCATATGCGCGATACAGCTCAGCCGCCGCGGGTGCCACATTTGCAAGGGCACCACCCTTTACAGGCTCCATAACGATAACCGGCTTGCCATGCTTTGTTGCAACTTCATAGCATTTGCGCGACTGTACTCTCTCGTCTTCCCAGTCGAGATAATTGATCTGCAGCTGAACGTACTCCACCTCGGGATGCTCGGTCAAAATCTGCTCCAGCACCTCGGGACCGTCGTGGAAGGAAAAGCCCACGTGACGAATCTTGCCCTCTGCCTTCTTTTGTGCCGCGAATTCAAATGCGTGCATCTCCTGCGCCTTGCGGTACGAATCTCTGCCAAGCGCGTGCACAAGATAGTAATCGATATAATCCACACCGAGCTGCTCGAGCTGGCGATCGAAAAATGCCGGAATCTCTTCCTCCGCATTGATCATAAACAAGCTCAGCTTATCGGTAATCGTATAAGCCTCACGCGGATAGCGCTTCACAACCGCCTCGCGGAAAGCGCCCTCGCTTGCCCCTCTGTGGTACGGAGCTGCGGTATCAAAGTATGTAAAGCCCTGAGCGAGAAACTCATCCGCCATCTTCTTTACCTGCTCGATGTCAATCGCCGTCGGATCCTCCGGATTGAGCAACGGCAGACGCATGAGTCCAAAACCGAATTTCTTCATCGTAATTCCCTCCATTCCAATGCTTACGTAAAATACTTTCGTCGCCTACGCCAAACCTCTAATGCAAATGCCTGCGCAGACCGTGCTTCACTACAGCACCCAATAGCATTATAGCATACTTTGAAGCTTAAAAAGACGGCATATATTCTGTACCTTTGGTATTATCTTACCATTTTCACGACTACGAAAGGCCATCCTATGCGCACCTGCAAAAAAGAGACCATTTGGCACAAAATTTTTTTATTTTTTTTGCAAAAAAATATTTCAATTTGATGACGTTTGTGCTATAGTATCGCTGTACTAAAAAACATTATCCTAAGGAGATTATTCGATGAAGAAGATTTATGAAGGAAAGACAAAGGATGTATACAGCCTCGACAATGGTAATGTCATGCTGAAGTTCAAGGACGATTGCACCGGCAAGGACGGCGTATTCGATCCCGGCGAGAATTCGGTTGGTCTTACAATCGAAGGTATCGGCAAGGCGAATCTTGAGACATCGATTCACTATTTTGAGCTTCTTAAGGAAGCAGGCATCAAGACGCACTACGTTGGCGCTGATGTTGAGAACGCTACTATGGAGGTACTTCCTGCTACCGTATTCGGTCATGGTCTTGAGGTAATCTGCCGTCTTGTTGCAACCGGTAGCTTTATCCGCAGATATGGCGAGTACATTGAGAACGGAACCGCACTTGAGGGTGGTTACGTAGAGTGTACATTTAAGAACGACGCACTCGGCGATCCGCTTGTTACCGGCGAGGGACTTGCTGCACTTGGTATTATGACTCCCGCTATGTTCGAGAGCATGAAGGAGCAGACGCTCAAGATCACGAAGATCGTTGCAGACGATTTGAAGTCTATCGGTCTTGATCTGTGGGACATCAAGTTTGAGTTTGGTTACAACAACGACGAAGTTATCCTTATCGACGAGATTGCTTCCGGCAACATGCGCGTATACAAGGGTGATGAGATCGTAGAGCCCGTAGAGCTTACCAAGTTGATTTTGAATCGCTAATAAGGACAAGCCCTACCTTACTTAGATTATTACGCTGAAATAATTCAACGACGCAAAATACATTCGTGTGTTTTGCGTCGTTTTTTATGATTTTTTAAGCCTCTAGTGAAAAATACGTCATATTTCGTTCAAAAAGTATTAATAATTTGTTCGAACACGCGTAAACTCTTTTTCCACCTCATAAACATCGTTGACAAAATGCCCCCGAAAAGCGCTTAATAATAGTATAAGGTATGCAACACTTATGAATACTTTATGAATGAATTTCAAATGATTTATTTTCAATTATTCGAATTCAATATATGCTCACCGGAAAGATTTAATACAACCCAACATCCAATTGAATTTTTCTAGTAGTATTGATAGGTACTTCTCCAACCCATAACAAAGAAGCGATGTGAACCCAATTACCACATCGCTTTTTTGTTTGTTCTTTTATTGTTGTCTTTTTCGTTCAAAGTGGTCTCAATCCAAATTGATCTCGTTTGGCGTAATGCTCGCCACATCCTCCGGAAGTAACGTGCTGAGCGCTTCCTTGTCCGGATTCTCCAGCTTCACTACACGGGTTGCGTGATTTGTGATTGCCTTCTCAAGGTAGTTACGAACCTCTCGCGCATTTGCAAAATTCTCTTCGCCCGAGCGAATTCGCTCGAGGAAATACTCCGTTGCCGCCTGCTTAGCAGCCGCGGACAGGACATAATCCTTTCCCTTGCACATTCCGTCGAGAATGTTAATCAGCTGATCCGGTGTGTAGTCATTGAAATGAATGAACTTATTAAAACGCGATTTCAGTCCCGGATTGGAGTCCAAAAATGCTTCCATCGGCACATCGTAGCCTGCTACGATAACGACCATTCTGTCACGATTGTCTTCCATCGCCTTCAGCAAGGTATCCACCGCCTCTTGTCCGAAATCGTTCTCACCCTTGCCTACGTTGAGCGTATATGCCTCGTCGATAAAAAGCACGCCATCCATTGCCTTATCGATGACTTCCTGCGTCTTAATGGCCGTCTGACCTACATAGCCACATACCAAGCCACCGCGATCCACCTCTACGAGATGTCCGCTCTGCAGTACACCGAGCCCGCGGAATATCTTAGCGAGCATACGTGCCACCGTCGTCTTACCCGTTCCGGGGTTGCCGAAGAACACCATGTGCTTGCTGACGTCTGCCGTCTTCATGCCCTTCTCCTCGCGCATCTTCTGCACGCGAATCAGGTCTACGATTCCCGACACTTCCTGCTTCACATTCTCGAGACCGACCAACTCATTGAGCTCTTCAAGAATCTTGTCTACATTAGTAGAATCATTAATATCCAAGCTTCTCTGCGGAACGAAGGGCTTTGCGAGCACTACCTTTTGGTTGTTCGTATAGAACACTCCGTACTCCTTCAAAAATCCCTCGAGCATTTGTACATACTGCGTCATACGGTTCACCGCACGCGTATCCGGCTCCTTCAATACCGCCAAAAGCTGCTGACCCATGAGCTTGTAGGCATCTACGAGTATCTGCGCATTTTGACACTTGTACGGGTCGTTGCCGATCTTGCGGCCTGCGTCTGCCAAAATAAAATATTTGAGGGCGCGAGGGCGTTTCGTACCGTAAGCTCCGCCGACATTGTGCAGTCGGTTGCGAGCCTCGTTGATCTCGTCCTCCTTCACCTTTCCGATTGTATCGCCGATGAACTGGCGCTCCTCTTCTGTCACAACACCGTCCGAATCCGCCAAGTACAGCGTGTATTCCAGCAATTCCGTGCGTAATAACACTCTAAGCGGCATGCTCAGAGAAAGCACGCCGCCTATGTTAAGTCTACTAATGGTTATACATATGGAATTACAGATGTCGAGCAGTTCTGTTAATGTCTTTTCCAATGAAGAACCTCCGTAATCATTACAGAATACGAACTCTCAATACACCGTCGATTGCAGAAAGCTGCTCTGCGATTTCATCGGTAACGCTTCCGCATACGTCCAAAACGCTGTATGCATAATCGCCACGGCTCTTGTTGTACATATTCTCAATGTTGATATTGAACTTTGCAAATGCAGTGGTGAACTGGCTAAGCATGTTCGGGATATTTCTGTGGAGGATACATACACGATTCGTCGTGCGGCATACGCCTGCATCCACCATCGGGAAGTTAACGGAATTGATGATGTTACCATTCTCCAAGTAGTTGCGAAGCTGCTGAACAGCCATCTTTGCACAGTTGTCTTCGGACTCCTGCGTGGAAGCTCCCAAATGAGGAAGTGCAATTACGCCTGCCATGCCTGCGGTCTTTGCGTTCGGGAAATCGGTAACGTATCTTGCAACCTTACCGGAAGCAAGTGCCTCTTCCATTGCCTCATCGTCTACCAAAAGGTCGCGTGCGAAGTTGAGAATCACTACGCCGTCCTTCATCATAGCGATGGTATCCTTGTTGATCATCTTCTTCGTATCGTCAAGAAGCGGTACATGAACCGTAATGTAATCGCACTCCTGGAAGATCTCCTCGCGGGTGTTCACATGAACGATACCTCTGCTGAGCTTCCAAGCGTTCTCTACGGAAATGTACGGGTCACAGCCATATACGGTCATGCCGAGCGCATGTGCAGCATTTGCCACCAATACACCGATTGCACCGAGACCGATAACACCGAGCTTCTTTCCTGCAATCTCGTTGCCGGCAAACTTGGACTTGCCTTTCTCAACGAGCTTAGCTACGTTCTCATCGTCCTTTACGGTCTGAACCCAGTTCACACCGCCTACGATGTCACGGGATGCAAGCATAAGGCCTGCGATTACGAGCTCCTTAACGCCGTTCGCATTCGCACCGGGAGTGTTGAATACTACAACACCTTCCTCAGCCATCTTATCAAGCGGAATGTTGTTAACGCCTGCACCGGCTCTTGCAACTGCAAGCAAGTTCTCCGGAATCTCAAGCTCATGCATAGCCGCACTACGTACGAGGGCAACGTCAGCAGCCTCAAGTGCGTCTACCTTTTCATAACTGGCATCAAACTCATCCAAACCAATCTGCGCGATTGGATTCAAGCAATAATATTTCATTGTCTCTACCTCCCTTTAGGCATTCTCTTCTTCGAACTTCTTCATAAATGCCACCAAAGCCTCTACGCCTTCGATCGGCATTGCATTGTAGATGGATGCACGCATACCACCAACACTTCTGTGACCCTTGAGGTTCACGAAGCCTGCAGCGGAAGCCTCCTTGATGAACTTAGCATCCAAATCAGCGTCACCGGTGATGAAAGGAACGTTCATAAGAGAACGGGAAGCCTTCTCAACGGTACCCTTGAAGAGCTTGCTCTGGTCGAGGAAATCATACAGAATAGCAGCCTTCTTCTCGTTGTAAGCCTTCATAGCCTCGAGACCGCCCTGCTTCTTCAACCACTTGAATACCTTGCCGCACATGTAAATGCCGTAGCAAGGGGGAGTATTGTAAAGAGAATCATTGTCTGCGTGTGTCTTGTACTGAAGCATCGTAGGAGTGCCCGGAAGAACGTCCTCCGTAATCAAATCCTCACGAATAATGCAGATAACAACGCCTGCAGGTCCGATGTTCTTCTGTGCGCCGCCGTAGATAACTGCGTACTTGGATACATCCATAGGCTCACTGAGGAAGCAAGAGGACACGTCTGCAATCAGGTCCTTGCCCTTCGTGTTCGGAAGCTCATGGAACTTCGTACCGTAGATGGTGTTGTTCTCGCAGATGTATACGTAGTCAGCATCCTCGGAAATCGGAAGGTCGGAGCAATCCGGAATATAAGAAAATGTCTTGTCCTCGCTGGACGCAATGCATCTAGCCTCACCGAACTTCTGTGCTTCCTTATGTGCTCTCTTAGCCCACTGGCCGGTTACGATGTAATCTGCAACCTTGTTCTTCATCAGGTTCATCGGTACCATTGCGAACTGCAAATGAGCACCGCCCTGCAAAAACAGAACCTTGTAGTTATCCGGGATGTTCAACAGGTCACGAAGATCCTGCTCTGCGTCCTTGATAATCTTGTCGTATACCTTGGAACGATGGCTCATCTCCATAACGGACATGCCACTTCCCTGGTAATCCAGCATCTCTGCTGCTGCTTCAACTAATACTTCTTCCGGTAATACCGCCGGACCGGCTGAAAAATTGTACACTCTACTCATAGCAAGTGCCTCCTTGTATAGAATATATCGGTCGAGCCACATTCGTAGCTCGTTAAGAGGTATGTCGGCTTCGGGGAGAAACTATCTTCCTTGGCCACCTCGTAGTCCATTATATGCTCGAAAAAAAGGGAAGTCAAGTACAAATGCACGACTCCCCTCATATACGGACATTTTCACAAATGTGTACGCCTACAGCGGAATCACTACTCCTCTACAGCGTATTCTTCTACTGTCATAATGTTCTCACCAAACAGCTTTACCGCCAGGTCATTGATGAAATTATAGCCAAATGTACTACCCTCGGAATAATTCCTACAGCCGTGAGCAAGCGCCAGCTTTTCGGTGTAATCCTGCAGCGCATAAACCGTGAAATCCTTGCGTTTTCCGAACACCTCGGCATCGTAGGTCCAATGGTTCACAAGCGGAATCACCTTCGCTTCCTTCACATAGCAGTCCGTCTCATCCTTATAGAACTCAACGTAGGACATGCCCTCGAGCTGACATTCCGCATCCTTGAACATGGAGATGAAATTGCCGAGCGAATAGTAAACAGCCATTCTGTGACCGTCCTCGCGCTCAAACCATTCCATCGGCTGACTGATGTGCGGATGGGCACCGATTACAACATCGACGCCGCATTTGAGAAACAGCTTCGTGTATTCCTTCTGATACGAATTCGCCGACATCTGATATTCCGTTCCCCAGTGCGGGAATACGACGACGAAATCCGCCAGCTCCTTTGCCTTCTCCACATCGCGCTTCACGCGTGCCTCCGACAGCAAGTTCACGCTGAACTTCTCAGCATCCAGTGCCGAACGAATGTTAAGGCCGTACGTGTAATTCAAAAGTGCAATCTTTATTCCGTACTTCTCGACAATCGGTATCTCGAGCTCTGCCTCGGCGCTTTCGTTGATGCCGAGAAGCTTCACCTCGGGGTACTGCTTCCAAAATGCAAGCGATGCGTGCAACGCCGTGATTCCGTAATCCGAGATGTGATTCGTCGCCATCGTCACAACGTTAAAGCCGGACTTCACAATCTGGTGCCCGATCTCGTCGGGCGAATTGAAGGTGCTGTAGCCATGATACGAGCCCCATCGGTCTCTACTGCCGATGTAATCGAGCTCGACGCCCGAGCCCTTATATCCGCCGTCACCGCCAAGCGGAGTCTCTTGATTGATCACCGCAAAATCGCCGAGTTCAATGTATTTCTCAATGTTCGTATAGTAACCGCTGAAGTCAAAGGTTCCGTCGTCCTGCTGTGCATCCTCGAGCATGTACCAATCGAGAAGATTGTCGCCTACAGCAACCATCGTCACCACATTTGGCGTGGGAGTCGGTGTCGGGGTGGACGTCGGACTCGGAGATGGCGTAGGGGTCGGAGTATTCGACGGCTCTGCGGGCTGCGTAATCGTCGGCGGTACGTTGCCGCCATTGCCACCCTTCTTACCGCGCGAAATCATCCATCCGATTAGAATCGCAATAATCGCCACAAATGCCAGCAATGCCACAATATATAAGATACGTCTCACGCGCCTGCGAAATCGCTTCTTCTTCAGATATGCGCGCCTCCGTCTTTCATAAGCGTAGTCCGTCATGTCGGTCCCTCCGTCTTTTCCATCTTACATCGTACGTAATGTTCCTTGCCAATGTACCCTCCATTATAACGCACCGCAAGGAAAATGCAAAGCATTTTGCGCAAAAAACCGGGCAACCGCAGTTTCCTACGATTGCCCGGTGTGAAGCTACTGTTCTCTTATATTATGTCCGCGGACGTTTATTCCTCCGCTGCTTCGTCGGATGCCTCTTCTGCAGTGCCCTCTCCGTCTGCAGCCTCTTCCGGCGCTTCCGTGGATGCTGCCTCTGCGGGCTTCTCGCCCTTCTTGCGGAGTGCGACTGCGATTACCGCAATGATTACTACCGCTACTGCCGCTACGACTGCGTACAGCCAAGCACCGGAGTTGTCGCCATCCGTACCGCCGCCTGCGCCATCGTCTCCTGCACCACCATCTCCCGCGCCGGGCGTCGGAGCCTTCGTAGGAGCTTCCGGCTGTTCGTCCACCGGCTTATCCGTCGGCGTTGCCTTCGGTCTCTCCGTCGGAAGCGGTGTCGGTGTCGGAACCGCAACCTTGATATCGTCGAGATTCATCGAAAACTTCGCATATACAACAGCATCCGCCTCGAGCGCCTCTACAACAAGCTCGGTGCCTTCTTGATAATCGCGGGTTGTGTACCAGCCCTCAAATGCCATATGCATGAACGTCGGGTCTTCCGGAGGCTCACTACCGGTGTGATATACTCCGCCATTTGCCATATATGTAACAATCGGCTTCGCTTCACCGGTCACGACGATTTCGTAAGTTGTAATATTGTCATTTGCGGCAAGGACACACGTATTACGTAAATCAGACGGATTCGTAACATCGTACTTTGCAAGCTCTGCCATAATCGTGGCGTATTTAAATGTTGCCACCTTCTTGTCGCCAAGCACCTCAATGCTGTCGGGATCGATCGGCATCCACCACTGCGCCTTGACCTCGCTATCAAGCATCAGCTTCGGCTCGCCGTTTCCGCTGAAGAGAAGCTGCACGTCACGTCCTTCCACGTACCAGCTCGGATCCGTTGCCAACATGATGTAAGTGGAATCCCACTGTGCCGCACTCGTGTAACCGTCGGCATTTGCCCAGATAGGAGAGCCGTCCAAAACGGTCTCGCCACCGCCTGTGCCACCACCGATTCCACCGGTTCCTCTCGCCTCGCCCCACTCTGCATCGTTCCAGCCTTTAAACAGCTGGTCAAACAGCGTCGGATAGTACTCATCTCCCGTTCTACGATTGTAGTACGCATGGCATTCACCACCGGAATTGCCTTCTGCACCATTGTCCCAAAGAACGAACGGAACGCCGTAGGACTTCGCCCTATTTGCCATGTAGTAGAACCAACGCTCTCTCGCTTCGAGATTGTCCTTGTTCGTCGCTCCGGTCTCACCAAGCACAACAGGGATGCCCTTACTCAAGAAAAGGCTGTCGAGGTTTCGGAACATATTATTGATGTCCGCCGTATCGGACGGACTCTCCGGATCGAAATCCATCTGTTCATCGCTCAAGCAGAAATTGTACGGCGCGTACGAATGCACCGATACAATCAAGTTGTTGCACACCTTGCCGTCATAGGTCGGCAGGGAAATGGCCTTCATAATATTCGCGGAATTCGATGCCGCATAACCCGGCACCATAAGGCAACGCTCGCTGTTGTAGCCTTTGCCGTTGCCGCGAACCGTCGATACAAAGATCTGATTCAGATAATTTACCGCCGCGTAACCGTCGGTGTTGCCGCTCCATTCGTTGTTCCCACCGGCCAATCTGGGCTCATTCATGCCCTCGAAAATCAAATGCTGATCGTAGTCGGCAAAATAATCGGAAACCGCAGACCATACCGCACGGAGCTTCAAGCCGATTCGCGGATACTCATTGCTCAGCTTCGTCGTATTGATCCACTCCTCGTGGTGCGCATTGATGATGACGAACATATCATTTGCATACGCATAGTCCACGATTGTCTTGATTCGCTCCAAAAACTCCTCGCGTACCTTGTACTGACCATCCTCAATGTAAATGTTCCGATTCCACGTAATCGGTATACGAATCGTCTTAAAACCGGATGCCGCCACTGCATTGATCAGTGTCTCCGTTACCATTGGGTTACCCCAAGACTGTTCCTGACTGAAGATGTCGCGGTCATTGCCACCGGTCGCATCGAAGGTGTTGCCGAGATTCCAACCCGGTCCCATCTGCTCTACTACTTCGAGCGAAGTAGCTCCGGTCAAGACCTCCTCCGCCTGTGCGGACTTGCCCAAGCCGACAATGCTGCCCGCTAGCAACGCCAAAAGGCAAAGCACGCTAACATAGTTTCTCATCTTTCCCATAGCTTCCTCCTCAGAGATATTGCGCATATATTATTCACGCAGCTCGGACTTCTCCAAGCTGCGCATTTAACGTTCCCCAATATCGGTTACTTCCTAAATTAACCGCTTAACGACCTGCACGAATGTTGTTCACACGAACGTTCTCAATCGAAGCATTGCTGAAGTAGCGGTAACCGCCCTCACCCGTCGGCGACTGTGCCTCAAAGCCCACGCGAATCGTTCTTCTAACCGGAAGTGTGAATACACGTACCATGCTATACTTCACGCCATCGAGCGAATAGTGGAATGCAAATGTATCATCCACGCGCGAGATCTGGAACCATACCGCATCGGCCTCCGGTATCGGACCATTGCAATCATCCGAGATGTTGTTCGTCACTACCGATACAACCGCAGGCTTTCTGCCCGGCATGTCCGAATTCTCAAAGGCAAGCTTCGCCCACATGCGGTCGCTCTCATAGATAAACAATGCAGCGGCATCGTACAGACTCTTAAACTCTAACGAAACCTTTGCGCGAAATACGAAATCACCGGTTACATTCACATAGTAAAACGGAGCCGATGTCACCGGAGCGGGATATCTTCCGTTCTCCTTCACAGGGCTATTGAAATAATCTGTCTTTGCAAGTGCGTATACCTTGAGCACACCCTCCTTGTATTCCGCTCTGCTCTCATTGATCCAACGAAATTCGTCCAACATATTAACCAGCTTCATAAGTTTTATCTCTCCCTAGTATATAGTTACAGGAGATACCTATAGTATCTCTGTGACTTTATCATAAACCCGAAGTGACCCTTACGTCAATGGAAAATGGCAATCAAACATGCATTATTCACGCCAATTCCCCCGAAAAAGCAATAATACAATGCATTTCACATAAAAACAGAGCCCGCGACTTACGCCGCAGGCTCTTTGGATTTCTTATCAATGCTTCTTCACAGCTTACTGAAAGTACTTCACGCCGCTCTCGAAGATTCTCTGGTTCTGCTCGCCGGTGATGTTGAGTGCTACGCCGGTTCCGCGACGCTCGGAGTGTGCCATCTTACCAAGCACGCGACCGTCCGGAGAGGTGATACCTTCAATTGCCCAGTAGGAACCGTTCGGGTTGTAATCCTCGTTCATCGTCGGGTTGCCGTTCACGTCAACGTACTGCGTTGCAATCTGTCCGTTCTCGTACAGCTTCTTGAGCCAAGCATCATTTGCAACGAAACGACCCTCGCCGTGAGATGCCGGGATGGAATATACGCCGCCAAGCGTTGCCTCCATGAGCCAAGGGCTCTTGTTGGTCACTACCTTCGTGTATACGGACTTGCTGATGTGACGACCGATGTTGTTCATAGCAAGCGTCGGGCTATCCTCCGTCTGAGGCACGATCTCACCGTAAGGCACAAGACCGAGCTTAATGAGTGCCTGGAAACCGTTACAGATACCGAGTGCCAGACCGTCACGCTCCTTGAGCAAAGCATTTACCGCATCGCTGATGCGAGGATTGCGGAATGCCGTTGCGATGAACTTACCGGAGCCGTCAGGCTCGTCACCTGCGGAGAAGCCGCCCGGGAACATCAAAATCTGTGCTTCCTTGATTGCCTTCTCATATGCCGCTACGGAATCCTTGATATCCTGCTCATTCTGGTTACGGAATACAACCGTGTTCACCTCTGCGCCTGCACGCCGGAATGCGAGAAGCGTATCGTACTCACAGTTCGTACCCGGGAATACCGGAATAAATACCTTCGGCTTAGCCACCTTATTCTTAGCCACGAAAATGGTCTTTGCGTCGTAGAGTGCTGCCGGAACCTCAGTTCCCTCGATCTGTGCAGCCACACCGGACTTGGTCGGGAATACCTTCTCAAGTGTGTCGCTGTATGCCTTCTGAGCCTCGCACAGACAAATCTCCATAAACTCATCGGAGTCCTTAGCCATTCTCCAAGCGATCTTGCCGGTGTCGGTTACGCGACCAACCTTGCGGTACTCAAGACCTGCCTCGTCGAGAACAGCGAGCGTCTCCTCGTCAACCTCTGCGAGGATGCTACCGTATGCCGGAGCAAATGCATCGCTCATGCTTACGCAACCGCAAAGCTTTACGCCAAGACCGTTACCGAATGCCATCTTGCTGACAGCCTCTGCGATACCGTTCTTTCCGAGTGCGTACAATGCACGGAATGCGCCCTTGCCTACGAGTGCATGAAGCTTGTCGTACAGTTCCATGGCCTGCTCGTAATCCGGAAGGTCGTAAGCGTCGCGCTTCATATCAAATACAACCAAACGGCTGCCTGCCTGCTTAAATTCATTCGTCACTACGTCACCGAGCTTCGCTACATCCACTGCGAAGGATACAAGCGTCGGCGGTACATCGATGTCGTTGAAGGAACCGGACATGGAATCCTTACCACCGATGGACGGAAGTCCGAGCTTCACCTGTGCCTGGTATGCACCGAGAAGTGCTGCCAGCGGCTCGCCCCAACGCTTAGGATCGTTGCCGAGTCTGCGGAAGTACTCCTGGAAGGTGAAACGAATCTTGCGGAAATCACCGCCTGCTGCCACGATCTTAGCCACAGAGCTCATCACTGCGTAAGCGGAACCGTGGAACGGGCTCCAAGAGGAAAGGTACGGATCGAAGCCGTAGCTCATCATCGTCACGGTATCGCTCGTGCCCTCCAAAACCGGAAGCTTTGCGATCATCGTCTGGGTAGGAGTCATCTGGTACTTACCACCGTAAGGCATCGTAACGGTTGCCGCTCCGATGGAGGAGTCAAACATCTCTACAAGACCCTTCTTGGAACAGATGTTAAGGTCGGAAAGCATCGAAAGCCAAGCTGCCTTTCTACCTTCCTTTGTATCTGCCACTTCACCATAGCCGCCCTTCTTATCTACGCTGTGAGCGGTGTAGGAATTGCATGCTTCAAAATAAGAATCAGCCTTAGACGGAATCTGTACTACAGCAGTAGTCTCCTGATGTGCGCCGTTTGTGTCAAGGAATGCACGGCTGATGTTTACGATCTCCTTGCCTCTCCATACGAGTACAAGACGAGGCTCCTCGGTAACCTCTGCTACCACTACTGCCTCCAAGTTCTCCTCAGCGGCAAATGCGAGCATCGCATCGACATCCTTCTTATCTACAACGATAGCCATACGCTCCTGAGACTCGGAGATGGCAAGCTCGGTACCGTCAAGACCTGCGTACTTCTTCGGTACGTTGTCGAGCTGAACGCGAAGACCTGCTGCCAGCTCACCGATTGCTACGGATACACCGCCGGCACCGAAGTCGTTACACTTCTTAATCAAAGAGCTAACCTCTGCGCGACGGAACAATCTCTGAAGCTTACGCTCAGTCGGAGCATTTCCCTTCTGAACCTCCGCACCGCAGGTGTTGATCGACTCGGTCGTGTGCTTCTTAGAAGAACCGGTAGCACCGCCGCAGCCGTCACGTCCGGTACGTCCACCCATCAAAATGATGATATCGCCGGGGTCGCTGTTCTCACGAATTACGTTCTTGCGAGGAGCTGCGCCCATAACGGCACCGATCTCCATACGCTTAGCCACGTAGTTCGGATGATAAATCTCATCTACCAAACCGGTAGCAAGACCGATCTGGTTACCATAGGAGCTGTAGCCCTTAGCCGCTCCCGTCGTAAGCTTACGCTGAGGAAGCTTACCTGCAAGGGTATCCTTAAGGGATGCGGTCGGATCGGCTGCACCCGTTACACGCATTGCCTGATATACGTAACCACGTCCCGACAACGGATCGCGGATTGCACCGCCGAGACACGTAGCAGCACCACCGAAGGGCTCGATCTCGGTAGGATGGTTGTGCGTCTCATTCTTGAAGAACACAAGCCACTCCTCGGTTGCCGCATTACCGTCGGCATCGATAATCTCCACCGGTACCACGATGGAGCAAGCATTGATCTCATCGGACACTTCCATATCCTCGAGCTTGCCCTCGGAACGAAGCTTCTTCATACCGAGAAGTGCGATGTCCATCAAGCTGATGAACTTGTCATCGCGGCCCTTGTAAAGCACCTCACGTGCTGCCTTGTAATCGTTAAATGCCTGTTCGATCGGCTCCTTGTAATCGCCCTCCTCGAACTCTACGCTCGTAAGCTCCGTCTGGAAGGTCGTATGACGGCAGTGATCGGACCAGTACGTATCGAGCACGCGAATCTCCGTCATGGAAGGATCTCTCTTCTCCTCGCCTGCGAAATACTCCTGAATGAAGAGGAAATCACGGAAGGTCATAGCGAGATTCAAGGAATCGTACAGCTCCTTCAGCTCTGCCTCCGGCATAGCCATAAAGCCATCGAAAATCTTCACATCCTCCGGAACCGCGAACTGAGCAACCAACGTCTCGGGCTTCGTCTCGTCCGTCTCTCTGGAATCTACGGGGTTGATACAATAGCTCTTAATGCCCGCGAACTCCTCATCGGTAATGCTACCCTTCAAAATGTAGGTCGTCGCACTGCGGATGATCGGCTCCTCGGTTTCATTTAACAGCTTTACACACTGCTCTGCGGAGTCTGCTCTCTGATCGAACTGACCCGGCAAATACTCTACGGAGAATACATAATCGCCTTCCTCAGCCGGCAAATTCTCCTCATATACCATATCAATCGGCGGCTCGGAAAATACGGTTCCGAGTGCCTTCTTGTAAGTCTCTTCACTGATGTTCTCAATGTCATAACGAACGAACACGCGTACCTCGTTCAGCGTATTCAGACCGAGATAATCTCTGATCTCTTCCTTCAGCTCCTTCGCACGTACTGCGAACGGCTCTTTCTTCTCTACGTATACTCTGCGTACTTGACTCATAAGACCTCCTTAGGCTTCCTTCACGCGTCCTGCGTGCTGTAATCCCGAGACTTCCTCACGCCTTTCGCGCGCCGCCATCTCGTCGCTCGGTGCGCCCTCATGCAAATGCCGACGCAACCCAACTTTACATCTACGAGTATACCATAATTCGAGCCGAATGGTATAATTAATTAATGTCATAGTAATGATTAGTTTTTCTTATACTTGCGCATTTTACGGTCTCGTAGTAAAATGATTTTGCATATGTCCTACAAACATTACCCCGGAGGTTTTTTATGATACTACACTTGTTGAATTTGTCTTCAAAGCAGGCATTTGCCTACTCCGCTTTGGCTTGCTTTATCCTTAGCTTTCTCGTGACGGTGCTTTGCCTCGGCAAGCTTCAGCACCTGCTGCCGACGGACGGTGGTCGTGCATTTGCCGTGAACGGAGAAAAATCAAAGGGTAAGCCTCGCGGTGCCGGAATTATGTTTGTACTCGTGCACGCCATCTTGTGCTTCCTGCTGTTGCCGGTCGACACGGAGCTGTGCATTTACCTCGTGCTCATCATCGCGGCTATGCTGAGTGGTTATCTCGATGACGCAAGCGACAAGCCTTGGGGCGAGCTGAAAAAGGGACTGATTGATTTTATCATTGCCATTCTCGTGAGTGTGACGTACATCCGCTACAACGGAACGACACTCAACTTTGCGATATTCGGCGGTTCCGTTGAGCTGCATCCGGTGCTTTTTGCGGCACTGGCTGTCATTCTCATCTGGGCTGCGATTAACGTTGTGAATTGTACCGACGGTGTGGATGGTCTGTGCGCTACGCTTTCGCTCGTATCGCTTATGTCCTTCTACCTGATCTTCTCCGAGCTGCTTGAGGAGACGCTCTACAGCACGACGATTCTTTCGTTCCTGCTGTGCATCATGGGCTATTTGTGGTTCAACGCTTCTCCGAGCAAGCTTTTGATGGGCGACGCCGGTTCACGCGCAATCGGACTGCTGTTTGCAATCCTTTCACTGCGCTGTGGCTCTCCTCTTCTGTTCCTGCCGCTTTGCATCGTATACATCATCGACGGCGGTCTCGGACTTGTAAAGGTTACTTTGATTCGTGCTTTGAAGGTCAATATTATGAAGAACCTTCGCACACCGCTTCACGACCACGCAAGAAAGAACAAGGGCTGGTCCGATACGCAGACGGTATTCCGCTTTACGATACTGCAGACGGCCGTTACGATCGTTACTTTGTACTTGATTTTCTTATAAACGTCAGCACCCGATCAGCCATCGGCGCCTCGCGCCGACAATCGACCGCTGCATAGCAACCATATACTTAGGAGACTTCATGGACATCAATTACGAGCTTTACAAAGTATTTTATCACGTGGCACGCTCACGTAGCTTTTCCGAAGCCGGTGCTGCACTCTTTATCTCGCAGTCCGCTGTAAGCCAGTCCATTCGCGCTCTGGAAAAGCAGCTCGGGCAGACGCTGTTTCACCGCGGAAGCAAGCGCATTTCGCTGACGCAGGAGGGCGAGATGCTTTTGAAGCACATCGAGCCGGCAATCCAATTGATTACGCGTGGCGAGAACCAGCTGACGCGCGACGCCTCCGAGGGAGGCATGGAGCTGCGCATTGCCGCAAGCGATACGATTTGCCGCTACATACTGGTGCCGTATTTCGGCCAACTGCATCAGGCATTTCCCGACGTACATATCAATATCATCAACGGAACCTCTCCGCAATGTGCGAAGCTCCTCGAGCAAGGGGATGTCGATTTGATTGTAACCAATTCGCCAAATGAGGCACTGACCGGCGATTTGCATACGGAGGTCGTACGGACCTTCCGCGATACCTTTGTCGGCAATCCGGAGCATTTTCCGGACTGCTTCTCAGACCCCGACACCGGTTCAGCCAAAGAGCTTTCTCTGCGATCGCTGCTTAGCTACCCGATTCTTATGCTGAGTAAGCGTTCGGCGACGAGTGCATTTTTGCATCAGCATTTTCAGAAGCACTCCTTGGACCTCGTGCCGTCCATCGAGCTGAACAGCAACGACCTGCTGCTCGACCTTGCCAAGATCGGTCTCGGCATTGCTTGCGTACCGGATTTCTGCGTGCCCGAGCAAGGCGATGAGCTTCGCGAGCTTGCCATTAGCGAGCCGTTCCCCGAGCGCAGACTCGTCATTGCCTACAATGACAAATGGCCTTTATCGCTCCCGGCAATCGCGCTCATCAACGCCCTAACGCAGGATACCTTAACCGAGGGCTGTGAAGCCGAACCGAACTAATGTGGGACAGCCGTGCGGGACAGTCGTGCGATAAGCTCAGCCTCAAAACGACCCACAACATAACACGATACAAAAAGCGCCTATCCGACCGGCCTTCACGGCACCGCGGATAAGCGCTTTCTTTGTATAAACCCCGTTAATATTCGAACCTTACTGAGCCTTCTTCAAGATGAAGTTGCCGAGCTCTACCGCATCCCAACCGGTTGCCGTCTCGATTTCGTACTCCTTCTCGATCTCCGTATAGATATCTGCCTTATCGGCCGTCTCAGCTGCGTCAATCGCCGCCTGAATAGCATCCTCGTAACCAACGTACTGCGTATTGTCAATCAACTTGATCACGTAATAACCGGTATCGGTCTCCTTGAGCACGCACTCGCCAACCTCAAGCTTCATAGCCGCCTGCATGTACATAGACTCGTACGTGTTGTTCGTACGATAAAAGTCTCTCGTTGCATAGGTCATAAAGTCAGCGTACTTAGCCTGAAGGGAAGCCATCGTCTGACCCTTCTCGGCCTGCGCAAGAGCATCCTCAATCGCATTGACACGCTCTGCCATCTGGTCAGGAGTCAACTCCACCTTGGAAAAGTCATCGGCATAATCGTTCTTGGATACGTACAGATAATCGGTTACGTATACGCGGTAGTCCTCCTTATCAACCGATGCCGCAACCTCCTCTTCGTCTACCACGATCTCGGAAGCGAGCTTCTTCTCATATGCGTCCGCAATCAAAATGCGCTCATAGCTGGCACGAATGATCTCCTCCGTCAATCCGCCGCGCGCCTTTTCCTCTGCAGTGTATTTTGCCATGAAATCCGCTGTCAACTGATCAAGCTGTGCCAGGCGCTGAGGCTCAAGCTCATAACCGGCCTCCATTGCCTCGAAATACATAATGCTTGAGTAAGCAGCTGTGGCAAATGCTCTGTTTTTGAACGTTTGCTTAATCGTCTCGCCGTTGCCCGCCAAAACAGACCAGTAATCGTACTCTCCCTTGTATACACTATTAAAGTAGTCCTTGTTCTCTTCCCTGTACTCAAGACCCTGCTGCTCATTGTATGCCAAGAAGTATACCAGGTAATCCATCGTCACCTCATATGTCTTGTCTCCCTTTGTCACATACAGGCCAACCGTCTTCTTGTTCTGCTCTGCCTTGTCCTTCGCAAGCTCGAGATATTCCGCATCGGACAGCTTCTTCTCGCCGCAGGCAGTCAACAGACCTACCAGCGTCACCAGCATAAGGACATAACAAATCACTCTCTTCATAATTCCTCCGTTCTAAGGCGCGGCAAATGTTCCTCCCGGCCCCATCCATCTTATTGCGAAGTCCACACCTCGCTTATCCTTCACCTTTACAGCGAATAATCCGCAAATACGTATTCCTCGAAAAGCGGGAATTTCTCCGTGTCCTCTCCGAGCTCAAAATGCCACCACTCCTGTCTTCCCTTAAGACATACGAGCGCAGTGTTCTTTGTCATAACGGAATATAGCAGCTCCGCATTTGCATTATTATAATTCATATGACTGCGAAAATCGAGCACGTGCATCTTCGTCTGCATCGTAAGCTCCTCGCCGAGCGCTTCTACACTGTCAAATGCGATCAGCGTCAGGTCTATCGCGATTCCCTTGTTGTGCTTGGACGGATTCGGGCTGTAATTGTCAACCGTCAAATTCGTCCCCAAAAAACCGTTCAAAAGCGTTCTGCCGTCTACCGTCTGCGAATAGTATTTTCCGCCGGACACAATTCGGCTCATCGCCTGCGAAGCACTGCCCGGTCGGTAGCCTTCGTATATAAGTAGGCTGCATCCGTTGTTGAGTGCATTTTTCTGACACTGGAGCAGCTCAAGCGCCATCCCCCAGATGACCGGCATCTGATTTCGGTCGCCGTAGCCGGACAGCTTTTCTCCGGTCACGCCCTCGATTACATTGTAGCCCTCCGGCGTCGCAACGCCATTCACGTCCCTAAGGGGCTCGTAGCGCGTCGTCTTGTTCGAGGTACTATCTACCTTCGACACGCTTCCGCCGATTGTAAAGACGGAGGAATACGCGTTCGTGCGGTTATATTGGATGCTGTACAAGCTCTCCTCCGCCGAAAAGATATCCTGCAGATCCACAAGCAGCGCATCGGCCCGAATCCAGCCTGCCAAGTCGCCGCCATCCGATACATAAATGCTCCAAAAGCCATCCGCGCGGAGATACGCATATCTGCCTTCCACATTCTCCGTAATCGTCAGGCTTGTACCACCCTCGACGCTGCCGAGCTTCGCCGAAAGCGTCGGGTTATCATAGATGTCACTGCTAAGCTGCGGCCATACATTCGCACCGAGACAGCCCGTAGTGCTTGTCATCGTAACATTCAGCTTCTCGCCATGCGCATACAGATTCGTTCCGACCGCCAAAAACGGGTCGCCGTAGCCCTCCGCAAGCGTACGCTCGACAAATGCCTCCACATAGGGGCTCGTCTCCTTACCGCTTACGCAGTCGATTCGGAGCTCGTAATCCGTATCCGGCACAAGACCGGTCAACGTCAGCTGCGTGTCCGACGTGACGCACTGCAACCAATCTCCTTGTAGCGTACGGTACTCCAGCACATATCGCTCCGCACCGCTCGTCTTCCACTCGATGCTCAGAGCGGTTGTCTCTCGCTTTATCGACGCAATCTCCGGTCTGGCAGTCGAACCCGGTGCCAAAGTCGGCGACGGCTCACCTTCCACTCCGGAGGCCTCTTTATCCGGCGACCAGATTCCCGCTTCTCTTCCTTTTAGGTAGATTACCATACACATGAGAAGCAAAATGCCGGCAAAGAAGACAACCATATTTATGATCAAAAAGGTGCGTACCGCGTTGCTCAAACCACCCTTTTTCCTCTTCATAACCAATTCCTTTCCGCGACAAAAGGTAATCATAGATACTATATCTCTTTTCGGCATTTCTGTCAACCGTTTTACGTTGGAAGATGCCCATTTCATGCGGTGTTGCGGCATTCCTTGACATCCACGAAAAAACCGATTATAGTATGCTTACAGGTATCGAAAATGCCGGTCACAAGGTTTGCTACATCAAATCTTAATCTAATTTAAATCTTTTTCACATTTTCATCTAATGTTGTTGCGGTACTCTTAGCTCGTAAACAAAACACACCATGTGAAAAAGGGAGGTACCATTTATGGACAGAAACGAAAAGATTGTGAAGCTTTGCACAAAGACAGGCGTATCCGCGGAGGATGCGATGAGAGCGCTGGATGCTTGCAACGACGACATCCTCGACGCAGTACTTTACTTAGAGGCACTCGGCAAGGTGCAGGGCCCTCAGACAAGCACATATACGACCGAGGCAGCGGGCAGCACCGCGACCAAACAGGCGGAGCCGGAGGACAGCTCTTCCTTCGCAAAGGTATTCGGTAGAATCTGCGGCTGGATTGGATCGCTCATCAAGAAGGGCAACGAGAACTTCTTAGACATCACTAAGGGTGAAAGATGCTTCCTCAGCCTTCCGCTCACCGTATTTGTGCTGCTTTTGATTCCGTTCTTCTCGATCATTGCAATCCTAATGATCGTCGGATTGTTCTTTGATTTCCACTACCGCTTCCGTGGCCCCGCATTTGCCGAGGATGGAACGACGAACCAGACGATGGATAAGGCTTCGAGGATGGCAGGCGAATTGAAAAACGATTTTAAGGATGGTTTGAACGAGAGCAAGTCGGGCGGCAGTGCGGAGAGCATGACGAACGAGGAATCCGAGACACCGATTTCGTAATTACGTAACTATAAACCGGGCTGCCCCACTGCGGGCAGTCCGTTTCAGAAAGGCGGCAACAGATGGCAGTCCATGTATTGATTGTAGAGGACGAAGAACGCATTGCGCGATTTGTGGAGCTTGAGCTCAGACACGAGGGCTATACGGTAGAAAAGGCAACGAACGGACGAGACGGCCTGGAGATGGCTGAGAGCGGACGTTTTCAGATTGTATTGCTCGACGTCATGCTCCCGGAGCTCAACGGCTTCGAGGTGCTCAGAAGACTTCGGCGGACGTCCGAGGTTCCGGTCATCTTGCTGACCGCTCGCGATTCCGTCATGGACAAGGTTTCGGGACTCGACTCCGGAGCCGACGATTATATCACCAAGCCATTTGCCATCGAGGAGCTTCTGGCGCGCGTGCGCGTAGCCCTGAAGAAACGTGGTTCTACTTCTGTAGAACAGGCATCCTCCGGGAAGCTTTCCTTTGGCGAGCTGCTCTTAGATGCCCCCTCCTATTCCGTCACCTATGCAGGACAACCAATCGAGCTTTCCCACAGAGAATTTGAGCTTTTGAAGCTCCTTCTCGAGAACAAAAATATCGTGCTTTCTCGAGACACGTTGCTGCGACGTGTCTGCGGCTACGATTACGTAGGCGAGACCAACGTCATCGATGTCTACGTACGTTACCTTCGTAGCAAGATTGACGAGCCTTACGGAATACATATGATTCACACCGTGCGTGGCGTAGGCTACGTCATAAAGGAGCAATGACCTGCGCATAGACAGACGCGAACCCAATTCACGGAGGATACGCAATGCAAAATGATACAAAAAAGAAGGAAGGCTCCATCGTCCGAGGACTGTTTTGGATGTGGACTCGAAGACTCTTCGGAGCATTTTTCTTAACCGATCTCGTGCTGACCGCCGCCACTGCACTTGTGTGGGTTCACGGTCAGTTTCTCACCTTGTACGGTGCTATGCCAAAGCAGTGGGATCTCGATGTGCGTGGCTCGTCGTTGCAGGACATGCTTGTCATCTTTTCCGACAAAGCGGGCACTACCTTTGAGGTGTCCCCCTATCCGATGCTTCGGGCATTTGGCTATGTCTTAGCGGCCGTTGGCGCTTGTCAGCTGCTCATCCTTCTGCTTGCGGTTTGTTTCGATGCCTTTCGCATACGTAAGCGCTTGAAGCCCCTTCGCGATATGGCAAATGCGGCACAGCTCATCGCCAACCAGACGTGGGACACGCAAAAATTCCAAAACCTCGAGTACGCCATCAGCCATGTGGACGCCGATTCTCCGTATGCGCAGGTTACGACGAACGACCGAGATCTCGCCGGTATCGAAGCCTCTCTCAACGAGCTTCTGAATCGCATGCGCCAGGCAAATCTGCAGCAGGTGCGCTTTGTGAGCGACGCTTCCCACGAGCTGCGTACCCCCATTGCCGTAATCAAAGGCTACGCCGATCTGCTGGACCGCTGGGGCAAGGAGGACGTGCAGACGCTTGAGGAGGGTATTGCGGCCATCAAAAATGAGGCCGATCACATGAACACCCTTGTCGAGCAGCTTTTGTTCCTCGCAAGAGGCGACAGCGGACGCAACCAGCTCGAGTTGATTCCGTTTTCACTTTCCACGATGGTTCGAGAGGTCTACGAGGAATCTCGCATGATTGACTCGTCGCATCAGTACGAATACGATGCTCCCGTCGCGGACATTCTCTGCTACGGCGATGCCGCCATGCTCAAGCAGTCCATGCGCATCTTCATTGACAACGCCGCAAAATACACTACCGAGGGCGACACGATTGTCATTCGCATCGGCATTTCCGAAGACTATCATCCGTACTTTTCCGTCCAGGACAACGGAATCGGCATGGGCGAATCCGACCTTGCGCACATCTTCGACCGCTTCTATCGCTCCGACCAAGCGCGCAACAGTAAGACCGGCGGAACCGGCCTCGGCCTCTCCATTGCAAAATGGATCATCGACCGCCACCACGGAATCATCCGCGTTACCAGCCGTCCCGAAATCGGCACGCGCTTCATGGTATTATTGCATGTCGACGAAGCGCAGTATAACGGTGCGGTAACGACGCAAATATAACATATGCCACTGTGATCAATGCAAAAAACATGGACCTAAGCTCTGAACCGGAGCTTAGGTCCTTCTTCACTGCTTATTTCTTTACATCACAACCGAACAGCACGTATCAGTTTGAAAAACGGTAGTCTGACAACTGCCGATTCCAAGAAGCAATCATCTCTTGATATAGTACATCTTCTTCAAGAAGTACACGGTATTCTTCCAGCTTAGCCATAAAAGCCTCTTGGCTCTTACATTCTCGTAAAAGCGACTTAAAGTCTTGCATAAAGAGGCTCCTTATCGCTCCGTTGTTCCATTCTTCTTGGTCTACTTTTCCTTCCATAACAACTGTTGTTAGAAGGTGAGGTATCGATGGCAACTCACCCAGTTCTTCCACATACAGTTCTTTTTCTTCCTTGGTCAAGACATGATTCAGTAGCAAATGATTCATCAAGCCATAAACGCCAACTCCACCGGAGACATGACTTCCCTCCTCTACGTCTTCCGCAAGCTGCCCGTAATATAGCAGATTCGCAACATCCTCATTCGTATACAGCAGTTTCATAAGTTGAAAGGCCTCCTGAGGATGCTCCGACCATGCCGCAATACAAAGCATATCGACGGATGCTCCCGCCGCCTGCGATATCGGATACAACTTTATTCCTTCTTTGTGGTATACTCCAGAGGAAGAACACTCGCTCATTCGTGTAGAATCGTTTACAAGTGCAAATGCGCTGTCCCCGTTGCTCACCGCATTCTTTACATCGGAAGAAAACCCGAGCCATCCCTTTTGATACCACTCGTACAGCGTCGCCATATCTCGCATGACTGATTCCGAGTCAAAGGGATTCTCGGCGACAAATCCTTTCTCAGTCTCTCTCAGCACCGCTTCGCAATTGATCACGTGCATTCCCGTATAGCCTAGTACAATATAAAGGTCATATTCGTTCATGAGAACCGGATACACGAGGTCTGTGTCTTCAAGATCCAATCGCTTCAACAATGCATCCACCTTTTGAATGTCCAATTGCTCCGAGAGCACAATTCCCTCATTCGACAACAACGATTCATTCGCAACAATTG
>JAZODS010000096.1:0-26286 GCA_045597165.1 Lachnospiraceae bacterium
AAGGACATATACTCTCCCGTCTTGGAATCCTTAGCGTACACACCGAGACGGTCAGCATCGGGATCGGTAGCGAGTACAAGGTCTGCACCTACTTCCTCCGCAAGCTTCAATGCCAATTCAAATGCACTTCTGTTCTCGGGATTCGGGCTTGCAACCGTACTGAAGTTGCCATCCGGAAGCTCCTGCTCGGGAACAACGTATACATTTTCAAAACCAATCTCCTTCAACAGGCGACGAACAGGCATGTTACCTGTGCCATGAAGAGGGGTATATACAATCTTCAGCTCCTTGCCGATCTCACGAACAAGCTCGGGATGAATAACGAGCTTCTTCAGTTCCTCCATGTAACGATCGTCGATGTCCTTGCCGATTACATGGTAAAGACCCTGTGCAATTGCAGTCTCGCGGTCCATCGTCTTTACATCGTCGTAACTCGTTACCGCATTTACCTCATCGATAATCTGTGTATCCTTCGGAGGCGAAACCTGAGCGCCATCCTCCCAATATACCTTATAGCCATTGTACTCAGCGGGATTATGGCTTGCGGTTACATTAATACCTGCGATACAGCCAAGCTCACGAAGTGCAAAGGAAAGCTCCGGAGTCGGACGAAGGGACTCGAAACGATATGCCTTGATTCCGTTCGCGCAAAGGCAAAGTGCAGCCTCCTCACTGAATTCGATCGACATATTTCTGGAATCATATGCGATGGCAACTCCCTTATCAGCGCCGCCTTCCTTAAGAATAAAGTTAGCCAAGCCCTGTGTTGCCTTACGTACCGTATACAGGTTGATTCGATTCGTTCCGGCACCGATAATACCGCGAAGTCCGCCGGTACCAAACTCAAGCTCACGATAAAAACGATCCTTGATTTCATTCTCGTTGTCGGCAATCGCCTTCAACTCAGCCTTTGTAGCCTCGTCAAAATAGGAATCCTCACACCAAAACCGATAGGTCTCCATATAATCCATAAATACAATCCTCCTAAATGTTTCCGAACCGAGCGCTTTGCGTGGTTCTACTGCATACATTATACCACACATTGCTCTGAGGTTTCCAGTACATATTGCACGATTCTCGCTTCTTGTCGCTATTTTTTCATCGCTGACAAATTAGCGGACATACTCTCCTGTAACCGCATCGCATCACTCGGGACGAACCCATTCACGCGAAAGAATTTCAAAGCACATTCTGCCGTTGTGATAAGGGCATTTCCACGGCTCTACAATCGGTTTTCCGGGCAACGGCTCCAAATTCTCATCCAAGCCCCAGAACCACTCGGAGCCCTCTCGTTTGTCGCACAGCTTATCGAGAATCATCGCAAAGATATCTTCGGAAGCCTCCAGATACTCCGAACAGCTCGGATTATTCTGATAACCGTTCAAAAATCCGACCACGGCCTCTGCTTGTACCCACCAAATTCGCGTCAATTCATCTACACCGTTCTCGCACTCGTTCAAAAGAGAATGGTTGCAATATGCGCGTTCATATATCTTCTTCGTCAAAGCCTCCGTCATCGGACGAATACGGCTCGTAAGCTCGGGAACGTCCATAATCTCCAGTGCACGATCGATGAGCCAAGCCGCCTCGATATCGTGACCATACGAATGCAAGTCGATGAGCGAATTCAGGTTCTCGTCAAAGAACACCTCTTGTCTACACAGCTGACGGTTGTATATCTTCTCGTCAACCAGCTCAACAATCCATTGCAAGCGCTCCTTAACCTCCTCGTTGCGAGACACGCGGTAAAGCTCCGTATAGGCCTCCAGCACATGCAAAAGCGTATTCATCGTCTTATGCGCAATGACGCCGTTCTCGGAAAGCTTCTCATTGTCAACCGGCACAAAGCATCGGTCAAATGCCTCGAGATAGCCGACGGAATCCTTCATCTTCGTCTCAATCAAACGATATATCGAAAATGCTCTTTCGAGTGCTCCCTCATCTCCCGTCAGTGCATAATACGAAGACAGCGCATAGATGGAAAATGCCTGATTGTACGTGTGCTTTGTCGTATCCTCCGGCACTCCCTTGTAATCCAAGGACCAAAACATACCGCCGAATTCGTTATCCATACAGTGCTCGCACAAAAAACGATACGCATGGTGTGCGTACTCCTCCAAAGAGGAATCGTTCAGCACCATTGCCGCATTTGAAAAAAACCACAAAATGCGGCTGTTCAAGATACAGCCCTTCGTCGATTCCTTATCCAACACGAGATTCTCGTCAATGTATCCGTAATAGCCTCCGTAGACATCATCCTTAAGTTTGGTCCAAAACGGCAAAATCACTTCGTACAGATGCTCTTTTGCCTGCATTTTCATCGTCTTCATGCGTTACCTCCGTAGACATTTTGATTGTATAAAAGGGACGGTAATTGCTTACCGCCCCTTTCGAAGCTAGATTAATTAGTTTCCGAAATAGGTATCCAAGTAATCCTGAACAATGTTCTTATTGGACTCGATAACCTGAGCAACCTCGAAGTTACCTTCCAACATACCACGAATGGTAGGACCATCAACCGGGAATTCGATGTTCATCCAAAGGTCAACGATAGTATCCTTCGGCTCATCGGACATACCCTTCAAAACTTCGAAGTTCGTCGGGTTGTTCTCACGACCTGCCATCTGCTCTTCGAACCACTCAAAGTCGTCACGAAGCTCAAGGTCGCCTGCAAACCAGTTGGTGTAATCGTAGATTACGTTGTAAACAGTCAACGGATCCTTTACTCCCTTAGGAATCATGTAGTAGGTACCGCCCTGCTTAATCTGAGCAACTTCATCATAGCTGCTTACGCTCGGTCCGAGAGGCCACGGCACAACGCCAAGGTTAATCTCGTGCTCCGGATCTGCTTCATCAATAATCCATGCTGCTGCAGGGAAGAATGCACATCCGCCTTCACCAAATGCGTAAACGCTGGAGTTCCAGTCTTCATCACAGCTTGCATTCCAGAAGGAAAGACCGCGATCTACGTAAATCTCTCTCATGAAATCCAAGCACTCAGTCGTCTCCTTAGAGCTAATGCCCTCTACGATGTTACCATTTGCATCGGGTCTGATACCGGCGATAGAAGCACCGTTGGAAAGGAGAATCTGATCAAGCGTATTCGTCCAAGCACCACGGAAACCGTATACGCCGTTAGCAGGATCGTTCAAAGCTTCCATCATCTCAACCCAAGCGTCCCAAGTCCACTCGCCGTCAAGATAAAGCTGATAAGGATCCGGAAGGTTTGCCGCTTCAATCATGTCCTTGTTGTAACCAAGAGGGAAACCACCAAGGTCGGGAGTGCTTCCGAGGAACAAATAGGTCTTGCCGTCGTTCGTGAAGTTAAAGCCCTTCAATACGTCGTCATTGATCTTCTCAACGCCGATTTCTTCAAGAGACATTGCATAGCCTGCAAGCACTGCCGGTACACCAAACTGAAGGTCAACCATATAGATATCGCAGTTCGGGTTACCTGCCATGATAGAGGTGTTAATGGACTCAATCGTACCATTCCACGTCAAATTCTTATAGTAGAGCTCGATGTTGTACTTCTGCTCGATTGCTCTCATGTTGTCAAGCTGCATCTGTGCAACTTCTACGTCCTGTACATCAGGATTGTCATCAATACTGTCGTGCTCGGATGTATAGTAGCTCGTGTACCAAGTACCGATGTTAATCACTCTGGGATCACCAACGGGACCACTTGTCGGATTGGGGCCTTCAGCCGGCTTATCTTCACCACAAGCAACCATAGCAAATACCATACTGAGCACTAAAAGAAGCGATAATACTTTCTTCATAACTCTCATCTCCTCCATTATTCTGCGATTGTACCAATCGTAACCTTAAGAACGTTCACAGGATTCGTACCCATATCGGAAACACCGATAAAGCTGAGCTTGTCTACCCAATCCTCACCGTAAAGCTCGGTACACTTCTCGTTCATCTCTTCGTAGGTGTACTGAATGATCGTCTTGGACTGGTTTCTCTGGGAAGCCTCACCTTCAGCAAGTGTAGGCTGATAACGAAGATCCTTACCACCGGCATAACCGGTCTCCTCGTTCGCATAGCTCTGAATCATGATGTGCGGGAACTGCCAATCATCACACTCATACTGATAGTAGATGGTGATAACCTTGCCCGGTCCGAAAAGGTCGGGTGAGAATACAGCATTTACATTCGGATTCTCAAGTGCAAACGACCAAGAATTCTCCTTAACCGGCCACCAAGAAGTACCGGATGCACCGCCAATGCCCTCGAGAATCACTTCGTCCTTAGGCTGCTTAACAGCGTTAGACCAATCAAGATTCATCCAGAAGCTATCGCCCATGCCTTCCAATGCGAAGGTTGCTGCTGCGTCGGGTGCAATTGCATTGCCGTCCTTATCAAGGAATACGATGTTATCAAAGTACAGGTTAGCATGTCCGTTAGCAGAGGTGTCCTCATCAATGTAGAAACAGAAGTAATTGCTCGGATCGGTGAAACCACCTTCCGGAACTGCAATTGTGTAAACCTTCGGATTTGCCTCTTCCAAGAAGATGCTCCAAGGCTCCTTCGTCTCAACCAAAGCATCTGCTGCGCCGGTATACATTGCAAGGTAACCGGAAATTGCAGCGAACGCATCCGTGCCATGATCCATACCGATATCGAACTGAATCTTAGCTACGTCAGCTGCCTTATCGCCCAAAAGCGATACTACGTCAAATGCAACGTAAGGAACTACACCGGAAAACAGATTTTCGCTTACCGGAGAGGATGCCTTTAACGCCTTAGATCCTCCGAAATCAACAATACTCAGCTCGGACTCCAGGTTACATGCCGGATTACTGAACATCAGTGCGGCAAATGCCATAGCGCCATCTTCAAAGCCAAGGTAAGAGGATGCGTCTGCGGGAAGATCATTGGTATGATCGATGCCTTCATTCTTAGGCACTTCCGCTTCTACCGTCGGGGTCGGTTCCGGATCGGAAGCCGGCTTCTTCTCATCGCTGCTGCAAGCAACAACGGATACTGCCATGATGCCGATCAACAAGAACACAAGAAACTTTTTAATCATATTACTCCTCCTTATAAAAATAAGTTTTATTAAAAGAATGCATGCATTCGTTTAATACGATATTAACCTACGATACCGCTTCGCTCCACGCCTTCGATGAAGAATTTCTGAAGTACGATATAGAGCAAAATGATCGGTAACAGGACTAGGACGATTGCTGCATATAAGTACAAATTCAGCAACGCCGGGGAATTGATGGTGTATTTATTAGCCACCTCATTTGTCAAAGCACCGAGTCGCATCGAAACGACGTTGGATACTCCGAACAGCTTGGAATAAAACAAGTCATTGTACTGCCATACCATCGAAAATACCGCTACGGTAATTACGGACGGCATCGCATTTACGAGCATGATTCGGAAATACGTATAAAAGCTACCGGCACCGTCTACAAATGCTGCCTCTTCTATCTCCTTCGGCAATCCGCGGAAGAACTGATTGAAGATGTAGATGTACAATCCGGAACGAAGTCCGCAGCCGAGCAACGTCAACAAATACATCGGAACCATCGAATCATACAGATTGATCATCTTTCCGAAGAAATTGATCTTCGTAAAGGTCAGATACAGCGGAAGCATGATTGCGTGCGTCGGAATGACAATCATGATAACGACACATGCAAACAGCAAGCCCTTGCACGGGAACTGAAATCTTGCGAATCCGTAGCCGACCATCGAGCATACGAGAATCTGAATGAGCATCAGTGCCAGGTCGTGTCCGAGCGTCAAACCGAGCGTAGACGGGAACGGAAGCACCTTCCACGACACACTGTACTTCTCAAGCGTAGGCTCCGTTGCAAAGACGTAAACCATCGGGTTTGTCGCATCCTTGTCCGAGAAGAAGGAGTTCGAAACGATCTCGATCAACGGACTGAGAATGATGTAGGCAACGCCAACCAATACGCACAGACGAAACAGTGCGAATACGAACTTCTTTGCGTTCCTTTGCGCTCTGCGCACGTCGTTTTGAAAGACCTGATCTTCTTTTAGCTCTTGGAATCGGAGTTTTGTCTTTTGAATTGCATCCATATACGCCACCCCTTTCCTAGTTATAGTAGAAGGTCCGTCGCTGTATCAGTGCTACTACGATAAAGAGCACCGTACATACGGCCAACATACTAACCAAGCTCATCGCACTACCATAACTATAACCATATAAATTTGTGCTGAAGATTGTGTTGTAGGAAAGATTCACAACCTCACTGGAAGCGAAGGAATCCACAACGGTATATACCAAGCACGTAATGATATGCGGCATCACCATCGGGAACGTAACCTTCCAAAAGGTTTCATACGTTGTCGCGCCCTCGATACGAGCCACCTCATAGAGCGATCCCGCTATGGACTGGAGGGCCGCTATGAAGATAACGATCTGCACGCCCGACATAGACACTACATTTGCCAGACGCTCTACCGCACCGACTACGTAATCCAATATTCCGGTCGGCATACCGATGTCCTTAAACAGCGCCAGGTAATAGTTCAAATCAATACCGCTTGCCGAGGATGCCGCAATCTCTGCGGAGGTGGCGGAAATGCCGCCGCTCATCGCCTGTCTCGCAAGATCAATGGCTTCCGAAATCGCTGCCGAGCCCATGATGACCGGCAGGAAGAAGATTGCTCTCATAACCGTTCTGCCACGGAACTTTTGGTTCAACAGGATTGCCATCAACAAGCTGAAGATGATAATCAACGGTACATCGATAAATACGTCTCGCATGGAAGATACGAGCAGCTGATTGAACTTCGGGTCCTCCGTGAAGATGTATTTGAGATTCTCCAATCCGGTAAACTTCGTAGTATAACCGGTATCGCTGGACTCCACAAACGAAAACGAAAACTGTATCGTCATGAAAATGCTTCGAACGTAATAAAGGATGAATCCGAGCAGCCAAGGACTGATAAACACAATGCCCGTAATAGCACGCTTCTGTGCCAGTGTAAGCTTCTTCTTAGACTTTTTCTTTTCTTTGTCTTTCACCAGCGCGTCCTCCTTTGCTAGAATTCATAAGTCGTCTCATTGTTGTCCTTTTCGACGGTAACCGTATTGTTTGTACGGTCAATCTCAATCACAACGCCATTGCTGTAAGTAATCGTAGTAAGCTCTCCGTCCATCTCATGACAATCCATTGTAGAATTGGAAACGAGACGAAGAATCTGATTCACTTGGCGGTACATCTCAACAGCCGTGTCCTTCCACGTTGCGAACTGAGTACTGTAATGATCATTCAATGCCGTGTACTTCATCTCGGAAGAACGCTCGTGTGTGAATACGAAATGCGGGCTGGCGCCCATCTCAATCAGCTCCAAGCACTCTTCCACGGTCGTGATGTTGGCATTTAGATTGTAAACCTTACCGCAATAATCTACGTATCCGTGAAGAACCATCTCGTAGAACGGCACCTCTGCATCTACATAGACGTAAGCATTTTTGTAGAACGGAACGTTCAAGATATCGTCCGCGTACGGTACCGCATAGCTGAGTGGATTGTTCAGCATCAGCTGCTTGTCCGTTGCAGCCAGCTTATCAAACATCGCAAGTGCAATGTTCAAAGAGGCTTCACGTGTGATGAACTCGGTTCTCTTCTTGTCCGAGTACAAAACCGTTCCGAAATCTCTTAAGGAAATGCCGGAAAGCTCGATGTCCTCCATCTCCTCAATGAGATAATCTACGTATTTGGGTAAGAATTTCGGCGAGAGCAAATTATAGAGATTTGCGATGTAACCGAGGGAAGCCGTACGACTGTAGGTCGTCGGTCCGATCTTACCGAAGCTTGCGGCGTAGCCCTTGCCGTAATAACGGGAGGACTGTGCCATGTAGTTATAATCCTCAGCCGCAAAGGAAATGTACTGCAGTGCGACGTCTCCGTACAATGCGCCGCCGTTGTCCTTTATCAGCTTATCGAGTGCCTGCAACTCCTTCTTGTTACCGAGCTTACGAACGAGCTTGATATTGTCCACCGTATCGTGGTAATAGCCACCGTTCATCCAGCCCTGGTAATTCACGATTAGGCGGTTTATGTCCTCCTCGTACAATTCGCGAACAATCTCTTCTGCTTCGGCAATCGTAGTCATCGCGAGCATCTCATTGTACTTGAAGCCAAGCAACGAGCTCTCTCTCTTTACCGCTCCGAGCAAGTCCACATACAGCTTGATATCCTCTTCCTCGTTTGTAATTACCGAGGTGTCCGAAGACTCATCGTTTGCGAACAAAAGCTCACGATAATACTTTGCCATACCGGAATAACCGTCGTACTCCGGTGTATTCGGAAGCACGTGATAGGTCTGTGTCAGATACGTCGAATAGAGTTCCTCTTCGATTACGGACATCGGATCGGCCTGTCCGTCAACCGGTACCGAGGAATAACCGCGAAGTCGATATTCCGCATAAATCTGATTGTACTTATTGGACAGCTTATTGTCCGCTGTCACCTTAGAGGTCATGGCGTTGACGCGAGCAAATACTTGGCCGTTATCGAGTGTAACGAGCAAGGTGGATTCCGGTCTTTGAATACCGAACACCGGAAGCTTCACGTCCTCTGCGATATCCTCAATGACTTCCTCTTGATCAAGGAGGTCTTGTCCGTATACGTACTCCGAATAGTACATATTGCTGCTCATCTTATTATTATCAAAGTCGATCAACGCACCGGAGCCGTTCGGCACGAGGAAATAGCCTTCCTCCGTGTCTCTGGCAACCGCACTGAAGAACGGAAGCACGGTCAAATCATAGATTACCGCTCCGCCCGTCTCCTCAATCTTCTCCGTTACGATGTTCGTCTGCATACCGTCGCTTACGAGACGATACTCAAGCGGTATCGTGATGGTCGTCACTTCTTCCACCTTGGCACCGACGGCTCTCATATCCTCGTAATAGTCGTTCATCGTATAGCCGATCTGTGTAAGCGCGTCTTCCATCTTACCGAGGGTAAACGGATTGATATTGGACTCATTTAGCTGCATGTAGCCTTTATAATCCTTCGAATCAACGTATCTGCCTCGGATACCCTGCTTCGCGAGCTTCGTTCCGCCGAGCTCCGTGAGCTTCGCAACGATCTCATCGTAGCGTTCCTTCGTCAAATACTTCGGAACCATTCCGGTCTCGGTACCGGTATCGCCGAGCATGTAGATGACGCGAATACCATCGGTGATGCTTTCGATTGTAAAATGAGGCTCTTCTCCCTCATTTAGCTCAAGCCCTACGCAATCGCCATGACTGGAATAGGACATCAGCAAGGTAGGCTTAGATTCGATATAATAATCAACCAACAGCTGAGACTGCAGATGCGAATACAACAGCTGAGAGTTCGTTCCCTCGGACTGCATATCGCCAAGCGGATACGGGTTCGTATAGAACACCTGCTTCGTTGCAATCTCCTCAAGAGCCACGTTACAGGTCGTCGTATTGATGTACAGACGGAAGCGCTCATTCTGTGCGGCAAGTGAGAACTCACTCAGCTCAGAGGAGCCACCCGAAAGTGCCTTGAATTCCGTGCCGGTCTCATATTGGCTATAATCCTGAAGATAATCACGATACTGTCTGAAGAACGTAAAGCGGATCAAATACTGTGCAACATAAATCAGCACACCGATCACCACTACGCCTACAACAGCAAGGATAATCTTGTTCAATTTGCTCATTTTGCTCATTCGCAATCATCCTCCTGTTAAAACAGTAACTCGAGATACAGGCTGTGAAAGAAACCAAACACTTGACTGATCAAGCTGGCAATCATCATTGCACAGAAGATCATAATCAACATAGAGACAAATGTGAGTATTACCGTCAAAAGCGTTTTGAGCAACGTGTAATTATGTATAATCATAATGCCGAGCAGCATCAGAAGCGCCGCATAGGCCGTGCCTACACCGATGATGATGTAGTAAAACACCTCTTCATTCTGTGCAACGAACTGCGAAATGATCGTCGCCGGAATGTAGGTTAAAATCATCGGCAGCAACGAGTAGCCGACAATAATGCAAATGTCCTTAAGACGTCCCTCGCCGGACATAAGGCATGTGATTGACCAGTTACCGATGCAGAGCAACAAATACAGCAGTAATACTCCGGACAGCTCAGTCAGTGCATCTACGGTTCGCGGGTCCGTATCGTTTACGATAAAGTTGGACGCCAAACGATTCCACGAATAACACAAGCTGAACAAGATGACATAAAGGAAAGCAATCGGTACACTACCGCGCTCTCTGTGTCGTATTTCATAAAAACCGTCAACGGGATGAGTCAGACAATAAAAGCTATAAGCCCATTTGTCTTTGGAAAAATACTTTTTCATGTCTGCTCACCTCCTATAATTCTAATGTATCCGGTTCGTCGTCCTTATAATTTTTTCGATTCTTTAATTTCACAAATACGAAGATGCCGATAACCAGAATCAATGCTACCGTAAGCATCCAATCTAAGTTGTTCACAAGGAACTCATTTCGATAGCGGCGAAATGCGATGGAATAATACTGTCTGCTCATGCCGAGCTCCAAGTACTCCATAGCCTTCTCGTTGTCGCCTGAGGACAAATACGCTTTTCCGAGGCCGATGTACGCCAGCTCGAAATTCGAATCGTACTCAAGCACTCGCTCCCAAAGCGCAACCGCCTGTTTTTCATCACCGTCGTGACGAAGACCAACCGCCTCGTTGATCAGCAGACCGTATTCCGTAGGCTTGAACAAAAGCACTACATTTTGCGTGGAATCCGGAACCATAATCTGACCGTTTACGTTCTGTTCGATAGCCACCGGCGCCTTGAAACATCCCTCCTGGGAGCCGAGACCGCCGAAGATATACAGAAGATTTCCTTCGTGATCATAAGTAAAGATACGGCCGCGTTTTCTATCCAAGAAGGAATACACTCCGTGGTCTCTGTATACTACGTCCACTGCTTGAACCTTACCGCTGTACTCATTTGTCTCAACGATATCCAAGTCACCGCCAACGTTCTGATTGTAGCCCTTTTTGATGACGTCCTTGCCCTTCGGATTTAATCTCATAACCGACTGAAGTCCGGTTTCATCGAGATAGGAAGCGTATACAAAGCCGTTGGGGTCAACGTCCATACCGCTGTATTCCGTAGAAATGTTCAACGTCTGCTTGGAACGCTGCGTCTTAGTGGAAAGCTTTCTCCACACGCGGTCCCAAGTCGTCAGCGATACGGTAATCGTTCCGAAGAAGGATTCAAATTCATGATTCGTTCCGAAGATCATGATACCCTCTTCCGTATTCTTTGCGATTACGTACAAACGCTCAGCGTAATCGACAACGAGCTTCTGAGGTGCAAATACGAAGCCCTCACTCAATACGTTGTCGCCATTTTGCGGGTTCTCGATGATGTCGACCAATTTGAGCTCACTGTCGAGAATGACAATTCGATAATTGCCGGTGTCCGCTATATAAATCATTCCGTTCGGATCGTCCGAGTGGCAAATGCCCTCCGGTGCATTGAACGTCTCCCAAGCACCGTTTGCATTCATAAAGCCATCGATCGTATCAACGAAGGAATAATCCTCTTGCCGTAATCTCACGATTCGGTTGTTGCCGCTGTCCACGATATATAGGAGCTCATCGGAAGCCACATAGATATCTGCGGGACTTTTAAAAGCACCGATCGGCTCGCCCTCTTCGTTTAAGATCGCGTTGCCGTCCAGCTTACCGTCCGGGATGTAGGCTGCCGGCGTATATACGACATTTTGCCAATAATCATAGTTGTAAGTGATGTACGGTACGTCATCGGCAAATGCTACATTTTGCGCGGTCAAAGCTACAACAAGCACCAAAAGGAGAAATCTTTGTATCAAAACTTTCGTTCTGTCTTTCATCATCATTCCTCCCCTTCTTACTCTTTCATACCGGACGAGGTCATCGTCTCAAGTACGTTGCTTTGGCAAACCAAGAAGAAAATGATCGGAACAAGCGCCAATATGAAGGTTACCGCCTGAGCCGCTCCGGCTCTCGCCGCTCCACCGCCTGCGATCGACTGAAGTGCATATTGCAACGGCTTCAGCTGCTCGCTTCTTAGGTAGGTAGAACCGGTATTGCCCCACATAGACTGAAACTGAAAGATTGCAAGTGTCAGCCAAGCAGGCTTTACATTTGGCATTACGATTCGCCAAAATACCGCGAACTCACTCGCTCCGTCAAGTCGAGCGGATTCCATCAGCGAATTCGGCAGCTGCTCCATGAACTGCTTCATCAAGTACAAGCCGAGACCGTATTGCCAGGACTGAAGAATCAATGCCCAATGTGTATTGTTGATTCCCATATACGATACGATCATATAAATCGGAATCTGTGTTACCGTCCAAGAGAACATAAGGGAAAGGACTACCAGGCTGAACAACGTCTTCTTTCCGGGGAAATTGTGCTTTGCAAGCGGGTAAGCCGCGAGGGAAGCAATCAAGACATGTCCGACCGTACCGAAACCGGTAATGATGAACGTGTTCGCAATGTAACGTGAGAACGGTACCCACGTATCGTTCATTGCCACGAACAGGTCCACAAAGTTCTCAAGGGAAGGATTTCTTACGAAAATCTTCGGCGGATACTGAAAGATCTCGTCCAGCGGCTTCAGTGCGTTGTTTACGATCATGACAAGCGGTAATGCCATAAACACACCGCAAATAATCATCACTGTAAACAGTAGTGCATTTCCGGCCGCGGAGCGGTTCAACTGCTTCCGGCGGTGAAATAGTCTCTTCTTCGGCTTTTGAATCTTATCCTTTGCCATAGCTACTCACCTACCCTTCTAAGCAGCTTCTGAACAAGCTTGTTCGTAACCACCATCAAAAGGAACAGTACCGTTGCGATTGCGGATGCATAACCCATCTCAAAACGATACGTACCGTAGTCAAGCAAATGCGTTACAATCGTAGCACCCGCATAGTTCACACTCGGGTTACCTGCGAGCTGTATCGATACGTCCGAAACCGCGAAGGAGTTCGTAATCTGCATTACGGCACCAAACATAAGCTGCGGCTTCATAGACGGAAGCGTTACATACCAAAGCTCCTGCCAGCGGTTCTTTACACCATCCATTGCAGCCGCCTCGTACAGAGAACGATCTACTGTTTGAAGACCTGCGATGAAGGAAAGGAAGCCGGTACCGAGACTCAACCACAGCTGAACGATGATCAAGCACGGCAATACAAGGCTTTCCGTCTGGAACCAAAGCACCGGCTCATCGATGATTCCCCAGCGAAGGAGGAAACCATTTAAGTAACCGTATCGGTCAGAGCTCAAAATCAAGCTCCATACGTAATATGCCTGTCCGCAAATAGAAGGTGCGTAGAAAATCAACGTAAGGAACGCACGCAACTTTCCGCGGAACTCGTTGATAATCCATGCAAACAACAGACACATCAAATAGCTGAGCGGTCCGGTGATCACTGCAAAAAGCAGTGTGTTCTTCAGAGCAATCAAGAAGATGTCATCCTGAAGGAACAGCTTCACGTAATTGGCCCAACCGATGAACTGCGGCATCTGAAGCATATTGAAATGCGTAAAGCTCAAAAAGATGGACGTTGCTACCGGCAAAATCGTAAAGAGGAAAAACAGTACGAAATACGGTGCAATCATCAGATAGGAGGATCTCGCACGAAAGATTCTCTGTCCAAGCGTATGTTCCTTTTTCACTTTTTCGTTAATCACTTTTTGATCCACAGAATCCATGTGCTACCTCCTTTCTAGTCTAATCCGAATTCTTCTCGCTTGTAAGCAATCTCGTCGTTAATGTCTATGACTCGATCCATCAATTCCTCACGAGGAGTTGCGGAATCCATCTGCGTTGTTACTGCGTAAAATGCATTGTTTACATTACGCCATGAGAAATATCCACCGGGCACCTGACGAATACCGCGAACATGATCGAACTGCTCTCTCAGCACTTCCGCAATCTCCGTCGGCCAAGGAATCAATTCAAATGCATCGATATTTGCCGTTGCAACTCGTGCGGATGCGCCCATCAAAGACTCCATCTCACAGCTGTACTTGTACTGGGTCTCGGAGCTCGTCCACCACTTCAGGAACTCCCAGCACGCTTCCTTATGCTTGGAAGCATCCATAATAACACATGCCGAGCCGGCACTTGCAACCGTGTTATCGATATACGTCTCGCCGTCCTCTCCGGTTACGACCTCTCCGGGTACGGTTGCCATACCCCAAAGGCCTTGAATATCCGGTGCGGATACCTGCAACGTATTGTAATAGGTGTAATCCGTAATGATAATCGGTGCTTCACCGGTACGGAATCGCTCTTCTACCGAGGTTACGGTGTCCATGCCGAAGTCGGTGTAGAACTCCGTGAACTTACGGAAAGCCGTTACGCCTTCCTCGGAATCGAGCATCGACTTAGAACCGCTTTCGTTGTAGTACTCTCCGCCGTTCTGATACAGAAGCATCGCGAAATTCGATTCCGTCGGCATCATACCGAGGTCCATATTGTTCTGACTAAGCACGGTAAGCACCACCTTCATCTCATCCCACGTAGTCGGAATATCGATATCCAGCTCCTTCAGGATGTCCTTACGGTAAAACATCATCGCAAAGGTCTGTGTCTCCGGTAAGCCGTAAATGTGCTTCTGTCCGTTATGTTCAAATGTAAAGGCTTCCATTGCACTGTCGCGGAAACGCTCTGCTACGACCTCTTCGCAATCCTCAAATTGCATCAGGTCAGCTACCGCATTTCGCAGTCCGTAGTTCATCGGCCAGTCATTTGCCACCTGAATGGCTACGTCGGGGCCGGAGCCTGCGAGAGTCGCCTGCAGAAGTGTACCGATGTCTACGAGCATTACGTTAACACTGATATGGTAAGTCTGTCCGTTCTTATCGGTGTAGGTCTTCGGTGCGAACGTCTCGTCCAGCATGTCCTTGATAACATTTGCCTGGTCACGTCCGGTACCGATCCACAAGGTGATTGCCGTCACATCGTCGCCGTCGGAAACGTTACCGATCATGTTGTAATCGATGATGAAGGAATAGAACAAACGCTTGATCTCGTGAATCAGCTTGCTCCACCAAGAATCGTTCATCTTCGGTGCCTTCTCATCTCCAGCCGTCATATAGATAGCGTCAATCGCCAACGGCTGCTCGATTACCTGCGTAATCCATGTACCGCAGGCACGGATGTTCGTACGGAAGGTAGAGATGATCTTAACGATATACTCAACGTCTTTGATGATATCGTCGAGCTGGTCACGCATCGTAACCAATACCGTCTCCTTGTCGCTGCCCTTTCCGACTAACGTACGAAGGCGTCCGATAATATCGGTAAGTAGGTCGCGAACAACAACGCATTTTGCTTCGAGCTCGGGAAGATTTCGTTCGATCTGGTAATCCTTCCACGCATCAGGGCTTGTACCGGTAATACAAAGCACCTCGCGGTAGATTTCATTGAGCAGCGTTACCGCTTCCTGAACGTCCGCAACGATGGTGGAAAACTCACCGAGCACAACCTCCATGCGAATGGTGTGCGTGCCTTTTTCCAAGTAAATGTCGAACGGTTTTCCATCGGAATCGCTCAGCTTCACCTGGTGCCAATTCTGCTTATACTTAAATCCGTATGCGTTGAATTCATCAAACGGCACAACGCCGTCGATGGAAATCTTACGCGATACGTAAATGCCCTTCGAGAAGTTCTGGCGAACCGCAAGTGTCAGGTTGTAGTAGCCCGACTCGGGAGCTTCGAAATCCCACTCAATCCACTGGCCGACCATTCGCCAAGAGTTGCCGCCGATCGTATTGTTCAAAAGGTATCTCGGACTGTACGGATACACCGCCGGTGACGACTGATCCTGCTGAGGGTACAGCATCTGAGAGGACTTACGCACCGTATTTTCAGCCTGAATCTCAATCAAAGCGGAAGGTGCTTCCTTGTGACCCAATGCATCGTGCTGAGCCTTGTATTCCGAATAGCTAATCGTATCATCGAGATAATCCAGCGTGATGTTGTAGAGAAGCATCGGCTCCTTTACGGAAAGCATCGTAAGTACATGCTCACCCTCTTCGATATAGATCGGCAACGGGTTCGAAATATAGCCGTTGCTGTCGTATGCGTAAGAGAACATCCAATCCGGTGCCTCCATCTGCGAAGGCTTGCCGTCGTTGCCTTGGTTGTCCTTGCTCCACTGCCACAGCTTCGTCACCTTGTCAAACGGAACATTGCTATTCACCCAAATACGCGAGAACTCGATGTTCGTCATCTCCGCATACGGAAGCTTGCCATCCAAGAAAAATGCTCGTTCAATCGAAGCATTTTTACCGACAACGGGATAATACACAGTAGAGATATAATACAATCCGCTCTTCGGCACATTGAATTTCCAAGAAACAAAACCCTGCTCTGCCGTAAGCAACGCTTCGCTCGTGCCATCCTTTAAAAATGCGTCCGGCATCGTTCCGTACGAAGCAATATCCTCTTCGGAAAGCTCCATATCGGTAGCGTCCTTGTAATAGTCAACAGCCGGAATCACGATCGCCTCTGTCTTTTGCGTGTTCGAAAACTGTGCGATATATTCCTTGTGCGAAAGAATCTCGTCGGTAATGTTGTATGTACTGATGATTTCCTTGAAATCCTCAACCGTCATATCTTCAACCGCGATATCGCTCGGCACAGAGGAATCACCGGCACCGATCGTATCGTCTGCGACACCTCCGATGCTGTCGGTAGCAGAATCTTCACCAAGCTCCGGAAGCGTGACAATTGAATCGTCCGTACCGCCAACCGCATCCGGCGGAATCAGACCGTCCGTCTCAGCCGCAAATGCAGAAAGCATCGTCTGCAAAAACATACTGACAACCAGCGTCCATACCAATATGCATTTTACCGGTCTTACGTTACGCATCTTCTTCCTCCTCGTTATAGTCATCAAACCATTGCTCCTCGCCCTCCTCGGGCTCCGGAATCATCTTCACGAAAATCCGCTCCACCAAGAACGACATGCAAAATGCAGCCACTCCGGGCACAATCGGCAGAAAATATATCGAAGCAAATACACACTCTACCGAAAGAAACAGTATCAATAACAGCCCAACCGAAGTCGGCAAATATCGAAACATCAAAAACCATGCAGTTTTAATCACATCAACGAAGCTCATCTCGAATCGAGATATCAAAGAGAACACATAGCATGCACTCACCGACCACAAGGCCGCAATCACAATACACACAATGCTGAATATAAGCGCCGACAGCTTCGGCTGCTCACTCCAGACCATAAAATCAAGATACAGAATCACAAATCCCATCAGATAAATCAGCGAAAATGCTATGCCCTGACGCCACTCCCTACGAAGTGCTCCGAAAAACTCTCCGAACACATATCCTCTATCGTGACGTACGACCTTTACAACGGTATAATACAAAGCCGTCGAAGCGAGTCCGAAGGTAACAACCGGAATACAAGATACAATCCAAAGGATAGACAAGACAATCAACTTGCCGACCTGACTCAAAAAAGAAATCAGAGAACCCTCCCATGAAAACATCGTCTTATTCATCCCACATCGTCCTTCGTATCGATAGCATAAAATTCGCATATTGCCATAAGAAATTATACCATTGCTAAAAAATCATTTCAACGAACAAAACAGGTACTACGCACTAATGAGACAAACTCACATAAATTTTTTTATGCAAATTGCACAATATTACGTCGTTTCGGCCAGAGGCCGCTAACACTGTCGCCTCCGGCGACTATCACCGCCAGCTCCGCTGGCTATCACCGATAAACAAAAAGCCCCGAGTGTTGCAGTGGCCATCGGCCAATGCATTACACTCCGGGCTTTTTGTTTATCTTAAAATCGCGTTATATCGAATTCTGAACTTCGGCAACTTGTCGAGCTTAGCATAGTAATTCATCTGCCAGTCCTCGCCTTGTGTGCAATCATTTTCGCCGGTTGCGGGGGGCGCGAAGATTCGCACCTGCGTTTCACCTCCGGTGAATTTGCCATCGAAAAATGCACTGCTCATGTCCACGTAGGAAACTCCGGGCGCCTTGTAGAACCAAGTACCGTTAAGCTCCATCATCAGATTGGCATCGACGATTTCCTTGTCGAAATACGCTTCGAAGAACACCGGTCTGCTTTCGAGCTGCATCGGAATCGCAATTCCGTCGGAATCCTCTGCATCTCCCCAGCGAAGCGTCACGGGAAGTGACAGCTCCTCGCCCATTTCCATAGACGGCTTGAAAAAGTCTTCATGAATGATCTCACGATACGTCTTAAGGAGCGGTTGCTCGATACCGACCTCCGAATTGTTCGGGTCCTCAATCTCCAAACCGAGTCTTCCACGATCACGGAATTGGTACATCGTAAATGCCGAAAGCCAACGTTTGTCCTCTGCCTTAATCAAGTCGCAGAACTCGCGCATCATATCCGCCTGATCGTAAGGGCCTGTCACGTCACCGTCCGCATTTAGCTCAGACATAACCATCGGCTTTACAACGCCCTGATTCATAATGATATAGCGTTCGTAGCTCTTTCTCGCCATGGAGACAATGTCGGAAACCTTTTCACGCATAGACGATGAATTGTCCTCGCAGATGTCCACGGGCCAACCCCAGTGAAGTGCCATATAGCGGTCTACCGACACGATGTCCGCAGCTCTTGCCGCTTCCGTGAAGATATCCTCCATCTGCATCTTCTCTTCCGAAGGATCCTTGCAGCCGTCCAAGCACAAAACGATTTTGCAATTCTTCGCCTCTCTGTGAAAGACGTCACAGCAACGTACGAAAAATGCTGCTACCTGCTCGTAAGTAGCTCTCTTGTTGAAGGAGAACCAATTGCCGGTTGCCTCGTGATTGATTCGCACGGTTACGCGGCCGAAGTTTGCCATGTCCTTTGCAATAGCGGCCAAATGCTCATCGCTCACGAACGGATCGATTGTAAGCGTCAAGCAGACGTCCTGTCCATGTCTACGAACGTCCCTCATAAACGTGAACGGTTCTCCGTCCAAGTTGCCATTCAAGCCGCCGAGATACGGAAAATAATCGTCATACGGGTAATCCCACACATCGTTCAAATCCTCGTGTGCATGCGCCTTGCTTGCACGCATCGGCCAGCCCTCGTCCAACGGATAATAGCAATACATCAAGCTAATCGCGCGATGCGGTCTGCCGAGCTTTGCGAGAATGTAGTCCTGATTGACGTATTCGCCACGCTCACTACCGTCGCCCAAATCAACCGCACAGGCTGCCGGTCCCATATGAATTTTATATACCTTGTCCATCGTAACCTCCTAACATTGCATTTGCGTTACTCGTTGTATGTGCATTGCTCACAGCATTTGCACTATCTACATTACAACGTAGCCTCGAAATCTCCGACAAAGACAACGCTCTTTTCACCGATTTGAATCGTTCCCATCGTGTCGCCGGTGACTTTTACGCGATAGCAATCGCCCTCTCTCGTAACCGAAACATCGGCGCGAAGCTTGCTCTGCTTATCGTATACCTGCGTCGTTGCCGTCTTGCCGTCCGCAAGCTCGTATACGCGCAACGTAACATTGTGCTCGAAATCGTAATCCGCACACTCTGCTTGTCCGAGCGAAAGAATTGAATTCTCCTTTACGTACAACGGAATCTCCGTGTAAGGAACCACTTCGGAATACCAACGTCCGCCCGTGCGAACCTCACCGGTAAAGTAATTCGTCCAACGACCCTCGGGAAGATAGAATCTTGCCATGCTTCTGTCGTTGAAAATCGGCGCCACGAGCAATGTGTCTCCGAGCATGTACTGCTTATCCAAGTATGCGCAGTTCGGATCCTCCGTAAACTCAAGAACCATGCTTCGCATCATCGGAACACCGGTGCGATGCGTCTCGATTGCGTTGCGATACAGATACGGCATCAATTTGCCCTTTAGCTTGGCAAATGTGCGAACGACGTCAACAGCCTCTTCGTCGTAAACCCACGGCACACGGTACGAACCGCTTCCGTGAAGTCTGGAATGCGTAGAAAGAAGGCCAAATGCGCACCATCTCTTGTACACATCCGGAGTCGAGGTCGACTCAAAGCCACCGATGTCGTGACTCCAATAGCCGAAGCCGGACATACACAGCGAAAGACCGCCGCGAAGACTCTGCTCCATCGACTCGTAATCGCTCCAGCAATCGCCGCCCCAATGCACGGGGAACTTCTGACCGCCGGCCGTCGCGGAACGAGCAAACAAAACCGCCTCTCCGACTCCGCGCTTACGTTCCAAAAGCTCGTATACGCACTCATTGTACATGTAAGAATAATAATTGTGCATCTTCATCGGGTCGGAACCGTCAAAATACACGGCATCCGTCGGAATTCGCTCGCCGAAATCCGTCTTAAAGCAATCTACACCCATATCGAGCAGGCGCTCAAGCTTGCTTTGATACCATTTGCGTGCAGCGGGATTCGTAAAGTCCACAATTGCCATACCGGATTGCCACATATCCCACTGCCATACGTCGCCGTTTTGACGCTTGAGGAAGTAACCGTTCTTCATACCCTCCTCGAACAGCACGGACTCCTGACCGATGTAGCTGTTGATCCATACGCAGATCTTAAGTCCCTTTGCCTTCAGACGCTTCAGCATACCCTCCGGATCCGGGAATACTCTGCTGTCCCACATGAAATCCGACCAAGAGAACTCTCTCATCCAGAAGCAATCGAAATGGAACACCTTAAGCGGAATGTCTCGCTCGAGCATTCCGTCTACAAAGCGATTCACAGTCTCCTCGTCGTAGTTGGTCGTAAAGGAGGTCGACAGCCACAGGCCGAACGTCCACGGAGCCACCAAAGCGGGCTTTCCGGTTATGTCGGTATAGCGCGAGATGACTTCCTTCATCGTCGGACCGTTGATAATAAAATAATCCAAATGCTCTCCCGGAACCGAGAACTCCACTCGGTTTACCATCTCCGTACAAACCTCGAGCTCCACTTTCTCCGGATGATTGATAAACACACCATAGCCCTTGTCGGAAATGTAAAACGGAATGTTCTTATACGACTGCTCGGTCGATGTACCGCCGTCTTCGTTCCAAATCGCAACGCTCTGTCCGTTCTTCACAAAAGGCGTAAAGCGCTCTCCCATGCCATAGATATGCTCATCGACACCAACCGAAAGCATCTGGCGCATATACGTATCTCTTCCCGTACCGTCATCGTACGCAATTCCGTGAAAATCGGTCTTCATATAACCGATATCGCGTCCGGTACTGGAGATCAGCTTCTCCCCATTGCGATAATAATGCATCGCACAGTCCGCCTTGTTCACAACAAGCGTCAAGCCACCGCTAACAATCGTAATTGCCTTCTCATCCTCGGTCGCCTGAATCGGTGCATTTTCATCCACATTCAAATCAAAGCTCGGCTCCTTCTTCAGCGCACCGAGAAAATGCGACGTCTGAATTCTCAAGCAATCCTCCATCGGCGCAGAGATTCGAATCGTGAGATTCACTCCGTCAATCGTATCTCCTCTGTGCCAAATGTGTCTCGTAGGCGTGCAAAGCGTCACCGCGTTCTTTTCGAGCTTCGCAAAATACACCTGTGCCGGCGAGAAACAATTCGTCCCCTTCTTCTGCAACCAAGCACCATTCCCAAACTTCATAACAAAAATCCTCCTTATCCAGTCGCTTCTCCTTCGACTGTTCCAATCGGCACACGCATTTTACCGATTATCTATACTATAATTCATCTCGCTTAAAAGGGGCAACGCATAAAATTATCTACTTCTAGTCCGATATTCATTTTTCATGAAAATGTGTGACGAAACGACAGAAAAAACAGCATTTTCATGCTTCGTGCTGTGTTCTAAGGCATGTCCCAAAACAAAAAACAGGCAACGGTATCGCACCGCTGCCTGTTCGCACATCTATGTAGTTGTTGTCGAAAATCCGCTTATTCGGCGGACAATTCGCCGTAATACCAAGTTACCTCTTTGTTGTATCGATAGTCCTCATACGTCGTACTTTCCACATCCATGCTAAAGCGTTGAAGCGTCTCCTCGGACTCCGAGAAGATAATCGTTCGTTTGCTCGGGTCCATATAGGGAAGCTCCTCCTTGGTAGTCATTGAGTAGGTATCCGCATTTGGATAGAAAAACAACGCATAATAGCGAATGTTCGACTGCAAATTGCTATCGGTCACAAGGACCACATTGAACTCGCTTTCCTCGGAAATATCATTGTCCTCCAAATACTCTTCCGCGCACGCATACATGTATTTAAGCGGTTGAATGTACTTGTACAACAAAAACGACTGATGCTCCTGTTGAAAATTGCGAGTCGCAATCACTCCTAACACGAGAAACAGCACCACCACATAGATATTCTTCACTTCTGTCTTATGCTTGAGAAGAATTCGAACAGCCACGAAAAACATCGCAGTGACCAGTACCGGAATTACAATCATGTTGCGCTGTGCCAGCCAATGCTTTTCATAATTGAGATAGCCCTTTATCAGTTCGGAAAATGCGACAACGCCCAGCGTCCATACTGCAATGACGAAATCGTAAAACTTCAGTCTGCCGATCAAGGAAAACAGCATATACACGAGCACGATGACGAGAAAGACTCCGAAAAACACAACATGCCGGTCACAGAAGAACTCAAGCAACGCTTTCAAGATGGACATAAAATCGGTTCCTTCTTTGATTCCTGTCAATCTGTCCTTGCGAACTCCGATTAAGGTTGCTATAAAGAAGCTGCACATGGTAACTATGCTTCCAAAGAGGATCAATATCTTCATGCATACGAGCCGACGTCCGTTTGTCCCCTTTTGCAAAGCGCGTTCCTTGCGATAGCTTCGATAGATGTCGATTGCGTACAACGCCAGAAAACACAACAACAGTCCCTTTGACGCCAAGCCCGGAGTGTACGAGTCGGAGAAAAAGCACCCAACCCAAGTCAGAGCCAACACCGTGACAACGTCCATCCTTCTACACAGCCTTAGAAACAACGCAATGCCCATCATAGTCAACGACACCGGGGTAATTGCTTGTTCGAAATTCATATAGTATTCTGCGATAAAACGAAATGCAAGAATCGTTACGCAAGGAACGAGAGCCAAGCTCTCATTCAGTTCATATTTTTTCAGCTGCTCTCTGAGCTCCATATATAGCATTGTAAGCCCTATGAGAAACAGTCCTGCAAAGCCCATATGAAGAGTCCAAATGCTCCGGCCAAACAGCAAGGCAGGTATCGCATTCAATACGTATTGTCGATTGGCATATCCCAAAAACGCAGTGCCGGTATAATTCCAATCCGGAACCGCAAAGGATGCCAAGCCCGCGCTCACCTGCTGTGTTGCATCTGCGTTGATATCGGCATATCCCACGTTTCCTACAAAGTACAACAAATAACCGAACATGCACAGAAAGCCTGCAAGAGACAGATACCTTTTATTCTTTATGTCCTCATATAGCAGCTTTGCTACAGCAAAGCAAAACAACAGAAACAAAGCCACCGCTGTGACAATCCAGATGCGAGACGCAATCACGGAGAAGCTTCCTCCCTTTGCATACGCAAGAAGCTCTAATAGGGATATCACCGCAAAATAAACCAGCAAGCCCGTTCCGCTTCGTACATTTACCTCAGACACGAACAGAGCTCGCACTTTATTCAATTCCACACGATTTTTCATGAAAGAGCCTCTTAACGATTACTCGATCGTAAATTCCACATGGAACTCAGCCGTATCGTAGTCTCCCGCCGCTCTCATATCTAGAAAGCACTTTTCCAAACGATATGTGCCGGATGGAAGCTCGCCGTAAATCCAGTTCCAATCAACCTTAAGCTCCGTACTGCTTTCCGGCATGATATTATAAGCAAGCGAATCCCATGCACGACCGTCTACGCCCTCCGGCAACGGCAATTCTTCTACGGGCTCCCACGTCTCTCCCACCAATGTGACCAATCGATACGGTGTTCCGGTTATCAAATGCCCGGTAGCTTGTCCTCCGGACTGTGACACCACCAAAGTAAGTCCGGTCGAAGTAATGTTCTTTGCCGAAAGGACAACACCCCAGTCCGAGCGCGATTCACTCGTCGTAAAATCCATAAGGATACCGGTATCCAAAACGTCAGAAAAGTCGCTGCCCTTATCCTGATCCGCCTTATTCGAATTCGCAGTCACACCTGCGTAGATCGAGACGCCGGCAATCAGACAAATACATGCTGCGAGAGCACCCCATCTAAGCCAAGCCGTCTTCTTTGTCTTGGTCTCCTGCTTTGCCTCCGCAATGTGCTTATCACTGATATTACTCATAGCCTCAAACAATGTTTCGTTCGTCATAATGCAAATCCCCTTTCCGTCAAATACTGCTGCAATTTCAGTCGTGTTCTGCTCAGTGTCATAGACACCGCATTTTCCTTCATGCCAAGCTGTCTTGCGATTTCGGAAACGCTGTCTGAATACCAATACCGACGTACGAACATCATTCTTTTTTTACGAGGAAGTGTATCTAGAAACGAATCAATGGCCTGTGAAAGCTCATCGGATTCTATTTGCTGCTCCACGCTCTCATCACCGGAAATGAGTTCGCTCAATTCCTCGAGTACCGCTGAGACTTCACTTCCACCGCGCTTTTGCGCGTGATTGTACTTGTACCTGTTAAAGCACACGTTTCTGGTAAGCTTAGCAAGATAAGCAGATAGTATATCGGGTTTGTGAGGCGGTATGGAGTTCCATGCATTCATGTACGCATCGTTGACGCATTCCTCCGCATCCTCGGCATTGTCTAGAATGTTCCTCGCAATGGAGGTACAGTAGTTGCCGTATTTGTCCGCTGTTTCCGAGATCGCGCGCTGGTCTCTGTCCCAATACAACTGAACAATAGCGGAATCCTCCATAACAAGCCCTCCTTCCCGAAATACTCTCTTCACCTATATACACAACCTTTGACCGCAAATCTCACACATTGCAACAAATTATTTTAGGGGAAATGCACCACCGCCGTTACGCGAATCATTTTGCCGCTTTGACAAGCAAAAAGTCCGGCTTGTGGAACAAATCCTTGTAGTCCGGGTATCGCGCAAGCAATTCCTCCGTCGGCAACGGCTCGATCATCCTCTCGATTACGAATCCGGCCTCAACCAAGGTGTTCACAATGGTCGAAAAGGTTCTGTGATATTTGATTACATTATCGACAAACCACACGGATTCGCGAACGCCTTCCACGCCGTAGTCCGCGAGGTTCAGATGCACTTTATTGCCTTGCTCGTCTCTGGTCCAACGATTCCCACCCGAGTGGCAGGTGTTCAGCGGATTCTCCTGCGAGAAGACAAATGTCCCGCCCACGTCAAGCAGGTTGTATACGTCGCGTACTACTCCTTCGAAATCCTTCACATAGTGGAGCGCCAAGGAGCTGACTACGACATCAAATCGTTCCTGCAGCTGCGCAATGTCCTCCATCGGCATATGTACATATCGAATGCTCGGGCTACTGTTCTCTGCCCTTGCAACCTCCAACATCTTCTCCGATATATCCACTCCGACAACGAGTGCCGCCCCTTGCTCGATGAACCTTCTGCAATGCTCACCGAAGCCGCATCCGAGGTCCAGTACTCGCTTGCCCTTTAAATCCGGCAGCATCGAAAACAGTGCGGGTATCTCGAACAGATTGTTTGCATTTACCTCGTTGTCGCGAAGCTTCTTGTAGCCCGCGAAGAAGGTATCGTTGTCGTATATATTTTGCTTTGCCATACTAAAACCTCCTCTAAAGTCAAATCTCTTCTGTCATTATAGCACACAGATGCCTCCGCAAACAACCGAAAAGCACGTTTCCGCGCTTCACCACCGAATCATTGAAAAAGCACAAAAAACGCCCCGGCAAATCACCGGGGCATCCTTCATCCTTAGTATCTTATGTGCGCAAATGTGATGTATCTTTTGTACTGCAATTATGGCTTTTGTACTGTAAAGCGATCCTTTGTACCATGAGAATATCTTTTGTATCAATGACGTCTCTTTCGTAACTAATCCGTTCGCTTTTGTGGTTCTATGCGCAACTCTTTAGTATGCATTTACTATAGCACAGATATGCGCAAAATGATAGCGGAAAGAAAAGGAAATGCCTCGCTTCCACTATGGCCCACATGTCAACTCCGCCTACATCTCCTCCAGCTGCTTTTGCAAATGATACAGCTGATTCAACGCATCGATCGGCGTCATGTTGGTCAGATTGTAGCCTCGAATCTGCTCTACAATGGCACTGTAGTCCATCGCTCCGAACAAGGAAAGCTGTCCTTCCGGTGCCTCCTTCGCAGTGCTTGCACC
>JAZODS010000097.1:0-4481 GCA_045597165.1 Lachnospiraceae bacterium
CCATTAATCAACAGGCAAATGCCCTTTTCTCCCACTTCGCCACGCTACCCCCATACAACGCAAGAGGCCCACACGGTGCCTTTCACTTGTCTTGGGGTTTGGGGTGACAAGTCAGCTGCCGTGCGGGCCTCTCGCTATACAAAGAAAGTAATAGAAGTACAAGCATACTTATGTGTGGAGCATTTGCCTTACGGCTCTTACTCCTTCTCCAGCGCCTTGCCGAACTGGGTTTCGTACAGCTGCGTGTACGTGCCGCCGAGCTTTACAAGGTCGGAGTGTACGCCGCGCTCTGCGATGACACCGTCCTTTACGACGAGGATTTCGTCGGCTGCGAGGATGGTGGAGAGGCGGTGTGCGATGAGGATACTCGTTCTGGAGTGGATGATCGGGTCGATGGCCTCCTGGATCTTGCTTTCGGAGATGGAGTCGAGCGATGCCGTTGCCTCATCGAAGATGAAGAGCACGGGATCCTTGAGGAGGATTCGTGCGATGGACAGACGCTGCTTCTCTCCGCCGGAGAGCTTCAGGCCGCGGTTTCCGACCATGGCATCCAGACCGGCCTCCTGCTTGAGGACGAAGTCGTAGATGTTGGCCTTCTTACAAGCCTCGATGATCTCCTCATCGGTTGCATCCGGCTTTGCGTACAGGAGATTTTCGCGGATCGTTCCGTTGAACAGATACGTCTCCTGGCTTACGATGCCGACGCTGCTTCTGAGGAAGGAGAGGTCGAGGTCTCTCACGTCCACGCCGTCAAATGTTACCGAGCCCTTGTTCACGTCGTACAGACGCGGAATCAGGTTGATAATCGTACTCTTTCCGGAGCCGGACGGGCCGACGATAGCGATACTCTTGCCGCTCTCGAGCTTGAAGTTGACGTCCTTGAGAATCGTTCTCTCGGAATCGTAGGAGAACTCTACGTTCTTGAACTCTACGTTGCCGTATGCCTTCTCGGGAATCAGAGCATTTTCCTTGTTCTGAATGTCGATCGGCATATCAAAATACTCAAAGATACGCGTGAACAGTGCCATGGAGCGAATCCACTCTACCTGGATGTTCAAAAGCGAATTAACAGGGCCGTACATTCTGCTGAGCAATGCCACGAGCACGCTGATGTCACCGACTGTGAGGTTCGAGTCGTATTTCATCATGAGGATACCGCCTACCAGATACAGAAGCATCGGGCCGACGCTGGAAAATGTATTGATGATTACCATGAACCATCTTCCGGCCATGCTCTCGCGGATGTTGAGGCGAATCATGCGGTGGTTCGCATTTTTATAACGGTCGTACTCGTACGTCTCCTTGCCAAACAGCTTTACGAGCAGCTGGCCGCTGACCGACAAAGTCTCATTTAAGATGCCGTTGATCTCGTCGTTGCATTCCTGCGACTCCTGCGTGAGGCTCCAGCGGGTCTTGCCGGCCCATCTCGTCGGAATCGTGAACAACGGGATGATCAGTGCGCCGACCAAGGCCAGAATCCAATTCTCGCGGAACATGATGACTACGGCCACAACGAGCGTAATCGAGTTGGACAAAATCGACGTAAAGGTGTTCGTAATCGTACGCTCTACGCCGGAGATATCGCTTGTCATACGCGTAATGATGTCACCCTGATTGTTCGAGGTGAAGAAGCCCTGCGACATCTGCTGCAGGTGTCCGTACATCTTGTTACGCATATCGTACGTGATGTGCTGTGCAATCCAGCTGTTAAGGTAGCTCTCGGCTACTCGAATCAGGTTCGCGCCGAGCGTTACGCCCAGAGACAGCACGATGAGCGTTATGAGCTTCTTCATATTCCGTCCAAGCAAACCGTCGTCGATGATCATACCGGTCAATACGGACGGCAACAGGCTCAGTATGGAGGAGACGACGATCAAGATGAGTACGATGGTCATCTGCTTCCAATACGGCATCAAATACGAGAAAATGCGCTTCAGAAGGCCGATTGTGACCTTCGGCATATTTTGCTTTTCTTCCTCAGTCAAAAAGCCTCTTGCCATATTTCTTCCCTGTGGTGGCATATATACTTTCTCCTTATTGCAAATGCGGCCCGCAGGTGAGCCCGCAGACCGCATACATGTTACTTACTGTCTAACTGCCTCAAAATCCTCTTCGATTTCCTTAGAAGGCTTCGCGGTCAACAAAGATACAACCACGATGCAGATGGATGAGAAGACGAATGCCGGAAGCAATTCATAGATGGCAAATACGCCACCGAGCTTGCTGATTACGAGCTTCCAAAGGAATACCATACCGCCACCGCTGAGCATACCGGCAATTGCACCTGCACGGTTCGTTCTCTTCCAGAACAGGGAGAACAGCATAAGCGGTCCGAACGTTGCACCAAAGCCTGCCCATGCGAACGATACTACCTGGAAGATAACACTGTCCTCATCAAGTGCGATCACCATAGCAACCAAAGCGATTACGATAAGCGTCCAGCGGCTTACCTTCATAACCTGCTTGTCCGTAGCATCCTTCTTGAAGATACCCTGATAGATGTTCTTAGCAAATGCAGAAGCTGCAATCAACAGATAGGAATCCGAAGAACTCATCGTAGCCGCAAGAATGCCGGCCATAACAAGACCTGCAATGAGCGGAGGCAAGAAGTTCGTCGAAAGCGTAATGAAGATATTCTCAGCAGCACCGGCGGTCAAATGCTCCGTCGGGAAGAGGTATCTACCCATAATACCGAGGAATACCGCAACTGTCAAAGAGATAACTACCCAAACCGTAGCGATTCTTCTGGAGAACTTAAGCTCCTCTTCCTTACGAATTGCCATGAAGCGAAGGAGAACCTGAGGCATACCGAAGTAGCCGAGACCCCAAGCCATCATAGAGCAAATCGTCAAAAGACTATATTCAGAAGCAGCGCCGAATACCGGTGCGCCTGCCTCTACAAGCTGTGTACCATTTGCATCAACCGTAGGAGTAGCCAAGCCGAAGAATTCAAAGAATCCGGGGATAGACTTTGCATTGTCAACGATCTCGCCGAGACCGCCTGCATTTACCACACCGACAACGACAACAACGCCCAAAGCGGCAATCATAATCATACCCTGCAGGAAGTCGGATGCACTCTCTGCAAGGAAACCACCAAGCAAGGTGTACAGGAATACGAATACTACGCCGACAATCATCATTGCCTCGTACGGCAAATCAAACAGCGACGAGAACAGCTTACCGCAAGTTACGAAGCAGCTTGCCGCATATACCGTAAAGAAGATCAAGATAAATGCTGCTGCAATAACCATGATCACCTTCTTGTTCTCACGGAAACGGTTCGAGAAGAAATCCGGAAGTGTAATCGAGTTGTTCGCACGAATACTGTAGCGGCGAAGTCTCTTCGCTACGATCAACCAGTTCACATACGTGCCGACAGCCAAACCGATAGCCGTCCACATAGCGTCTGCAAGGCCGCACCAATATGCGACACCGGGCAGACCCATCAAGAGCCATCCACTCATGTCGGATGCCTCAGCGCTCATTGCCGTTACCCACGGACCGAGCGATCTACCTCCGAGGAAATAGTCCTCAGAGCTCTGATTAGCCTTTTTCGAATAATACACACCGATCAATACAATACCCGCCATGTAGATGGCCATTGCAATCAGTATCTGAATAGTTTCACTACTCACGGTAGTTACCTCCCTCTTTAGTGTCGTGCCAAACGTCCACAGGCACCATATGCAACACATTATAACACAGCTCGACGCAATTTGCTATAGCAAATTAGCGCTTTATTGTAATAAATTATTGCAAATGCGATTCTAGCGGTTTCATTTTCATTCGACAAGGGTATGAAAATGTGCTATAATCGAAAAAAGCGTGCGCCATGAGCTTTGTCGGCGAGGCGCAATGCGAAAGAGGAGGCAGTTATGTATTACATTATCGCTGCATTAGTCGGTTATCTGGTCGGATGCTTCAATACCGCCTATGTCGTATCGCGTGTCAAGGGAATTGATATGCGCAAGCGCGGCACGAAGAATCTCGGAGCCTCCAATGCGACCATCCTATTTGGCTGGAGAATCGGTCTGCTCGTCGGACTCGTTGATATTCTGAAGGGCACGTTCGTAGTGCTTCTCTTCCGTGCGTTGCTGGAGCAGATGCCGATTGTATGGCTCATCAGCGGTACGGCGTGTGTGCTCGGACACATTTTCCCGTTCTATCTGAAATTCCGCGGTGGCAAGGGCTTCGCTACGGTTGTCGGCGTAATTCTCGGTTGCGACTGGCAGTATTTCCTGCTGGCCGGCGTGATGATTCTGCTCGTGACTTGGATTACCGATTACATCGTGATGGCGACTACGACGACGGTGCTCGCATTTCCGCTGCACATGGGACTGTCGACCGGCAATCTCTTGGCCGTATGTGTGCTCCTGCCGATTACGTTGATTATCCTGTATAAGCATCTGCCGAACCTTAAACGCATCTTCGTCGACGGCGAGGAATTCACCCTCGGAAGTGCGACGCAGGGGACGCAT
>JAZODS010000098.1:0-17299 GCA_045597165.1 Lachnospiraceae bacterium
TTACGGACTACATTTCCCGCATCGACGAGATGATTCAGCGGAAGCAGGATTTTTTGGAGGCGTGGTTTTAATGGACCTGTCAAGAGAATATGAATTGATTCGTAAAGTGGGACAGAAGATGCAGGGCACGGAAGACCTCGAAGAGTTCCTAGCGCACGGGCGCATCGTCAGCCGCCTCGGCGGTATGGTGGCGAAGGAGCTCGGCAATGAGGACGCCTTCTGCCGTGAGATTCGGATTGCCGGCATTTTGCACGACATCGGCAAGCTGAAGCTGTCCGATTACATATACGGAGCCAGAGAAGACATCATGGACGTCGAAGAGGTAAAGTACGTCCGCATGCATCCGACACTGGGCCACGATGTGCTTCGTGAGGAGGGTGGCTACTCGGAGGAGATTATCTCGTACATTGCAAATCATCATGAAAATGTTGACGGCTCGGGCTATCCGAACCATATCGAGGGAGATGCAATCCCGTATGGTGCTAGGATACTTCGTGTGTGCGACGTATTTGCCGCACTTGTGAGTAACCGCCCGTATCGAGCAGCATTTCCCGTGACGACCGCAGTTGAGATGATGATAGAAGATGTGAAGGACTTTGATATGCAGGTCTTTCTGGCATTTTTATCGGTGGTGAACAGTCCGGATTTCGAGAAGATTGAGCTTCTCATCGAGGACGCGCGCATAGCGAGCATGCACCGCCGTACGAGAACCATGAGAAAGGATGACAACAATGAAAAATAAAGTACAGCCTAGAATTCTGTCCGGATTTATGGAGCTTCTTCCGGAGGATCAGATTCTGTTCAATCGTATGTACGATACGATTCGCGGAGTATACGAGCGCTACGGCTTTTTGCCGCTCGATACCCCTACCATCGAGTATTCCGAGGTGCTTCTGGCGAAGGCCGGCGGTGAGACGGAGAAGCAGATTTATCGTTTTCAAAAGGGAGACAACGACCTTTCCCTTCGTTTTGATTTGACCGTGCCGCTTGCACGTTACGTAGCACAGCACTACGGCGACCTCGTGTTCCCGTTCAAGCGCTACCAGATGAGCAAGGTATTCCGTGGCGAGCGCCCGCAGAAGGGACGCTTCCGCGAGTTTTACCAGTGCGACATCGACGTAATCGGCGTGGATTCGTTGGACCTTGTGTTTGATGCGGAGATTCCGGCAGTCATCTATCACGTATTCAAGGAGCTGGATTTCGGAGCATTTACCATTCGTATGAACAACCGTAAGGTGCTCAACGGATTTTTCTCGGCACTCGGCTATGCAGACCGCATCGGCGACATCCTGCGTACGATCGACAAGCTTGAGAAGATGGGCAAGGACGCCGTTGTGAAGGAACTGACGGAGTACGGTGTTGCGGCTGAGGACGTAGACCGCATCCTCGCATTTATCGCAATCAAGGGCAGCAACGACGAGATTCTCGCTGCTTTGGCTGCGCAGATCGTGGAAAATGAGCAGTACGCCGAGGGTGTGGACGAGCTCACGCGAGTAATCGGCTACCTGCGTCGCTTCGGTATTGATGAGGCGGCCTACACGATCGATTTGACGATTGCAAGAGGTCTTGATTATTACACGGGAACCGTATACGAGACGATGCTCAACGATTACCCGAGCATGGGAAGTGTGTGCTCCGGCGGTCGTTACGACAACCTGACCGAGTATTACACCGATCAGAAGCTGCCGGGCATCGGAATCAGCATCGGTTTGTCCCGTCTGTTCTACCAGTTGAAGGAGAACGGCCTGCTTGAGAGCACCGCAAAGAGTCTTGCACGTTGCCTCGTTGTCCCGATGGGTGAGGCGGAGATGAACACCGCAATCACCGTGGCAGCACAGCTTAGAGGCGCGGGCATTGTGACGGATGTATATTATCAGAGCAAGGGCATGAAGCAGAAGATGAAGTATGCGTCCCGCCTCGGAATTCCTTACGTAGCCATCATCGGCGAGGAGGAGCAGGCAAATGGAACCGTTATGCTCAAGAACATGAACACCGGCGAGCAGCAGGCAGTGGCAATCGAGCAGCTGCCGGAGCTGTTGAGATAGACTAGGAAACTTGGAGGTAGAGAGATATGGCAGAGTCAATGAAAGGATTGCATCGTACCCATCGATGTGCGGAGCTCGGCATTGCAAATGCAGGCGAGCTTGTTACCGTGATGGGTTGGGTTCAGAAGAGTCGTAACAAGGGAGGTATCATCTTTGTAGACCTTCGCGACCGCAGCGGTCTGTTGCAGATCATTTTCGAGGAGAAGGATTGCGGTGCGGAAGCATTTGCAAAGGCAGAGAAGCTTCGTAGCGAGTTCGTTGTGGCGGTTACCGGTAAGGTGGTAGCTCGCTCCGGCGCAGTGAATACGAACCTTGCGACCGGCGAGATTGAGGTGCGCGCCGAGTCCGTAAGAATTCTTGCGGAGTCCGACACCCCGCCGTTCCCGATTGAGGAGAATTCGAAGACGAAGGAGGAGCTTCGTCTGAAGAACCGTTGTCTGGACCTGCGTCGTCCGGACCTTCAGAGAAATTTGATGCTTCGTAGCCGGGTTGCGACCTTGACACGAGCATTTATGGCAAATGAGGGCTTTTTGGAGATTGAGACCCCTACGATGATCAAGAGCACGCCCGAGGGTGCGAGAGACTACCTCGTACCGAGCCGTGTTCATCCCGGAAGCTTCTATGCACTTCCGCAGTCTCCGCAGCTGTTCAAGCAGATGCTGATGTGTGCCGGCTATGACCGTTACATTCAGTTCGCACGCTGCTATCGTGACGAGGACCTTCGTGCGGATCGTCAGCCGGAGTTCACCCAGATTGACATGGAGCTGTCCTTCGTAGATATCGACGATGTATTGGACGTAAATGAGCGACTGCTCGCACATCTCTTCAAGGTGTGTCTTGACGTGGAGGTTTCCCTTCCGTTCCCTCGCCTTACTTGGCAGGAAGCAATGGACCGTTTCGGTTCCGACAAGCCGGATACCCGTTTTGGCATGGAGCTTTGCGATGTCAGTGAGGTAGTGAAGGACTGTGGCTTCGGCGTATTTACCGGCGCAATCGAGGCAGGCGGCTCCGTACGCGGTATCAACGCAAAGGGCCAGGCCGAGATGCCGAGAAAGAAGATCGACGCTCTCACCGCATTTGTCAAGGATTACGGCGCAAAGGGCCTTGCGTATCTCGCAGTAATGCCGGATGGCACGTACAAGTCCTCCTTCGCAAAGTTTATGACCGAGGAGCAGCTTGCGGCACTCGTTACCGCAATGGGCGGTGAACCCGGTGACCTTCTCTTCTTCGCAGCAGACAAGAACAAGGTTGTATGGGATTCGCTCGGAGCACTCCGTCTGGAGCTGGCAAAGCAGCTTGAGCTTCTCGATAAGAAGCAGTTTAATTTCCTTTGGGTAACCGAGTTCCCGCTTCTTGAGTGGAGCGAGGAGGAGGGACGCTTTAAGGCGATGCACCATCCGTTCACGATGCCGATGGAAGAGGATTGGCAGTACATTGACTCCGATCCCGGCCGCGTTCGCGCAAAGGCATACGACATTGTACTCAACGGTACGGAGATCGGCGGCGGTAGCGTTCGTATTCATCAAAATGATATTCAGGAGAAGATGCTTGAAGTGCTCGGCTTCACACCGGAGCTTGCACAGCGTCAGTTCGGCTTCCTGCTCAATGCATTCCGCTACGGAGTGCCCCCGCACGCAGGACTTGCTTACGGCTTTGACCGTCTGATTATGTTGATGGCGGGTCTTGATAACATCCGCGACGTTATCACATTTCCGAAGATCAAGGACGCGTCCTGTATGCTCTGCGGTGCGCCCGATATCGTAGACGACGAGCAGCTGCATGACCTTCGCATTGCGACTATTCCCGAGGAGGAGTAATCGATGTTATCTGTACTTCAGTGGATTGTGCTTGCGGCATTTGTCGTGATGAACATCATCGCATTTTCGGTGATGGCCATCGACAAATCGCTCGCCAAGAAAAAGAAACGTAGAATTCCCGAGAAGACGCTGTTTTTGTGGACGATTTGCCTCGGCGGCATCGGTGGCGTGCTCGGAATGCAGGTGTGCAGACATAAGACGAAGCACTGGTACTTTGCAGTGTTCTTCCCGATTATTATGGTGGTGCAGCTTGTATTGCTCGTGCTGGTGTGGAAATACCTCGGCTAGACGGACAGAATTTTATTCTACGACACGTAGAAATTATTATGCATAGCGCTACGGCGCGGAAAGGACTGTAACATGAGTGTAGTAAAGAGTAGCTTCGGTAAGACGAAGGACGGCAAGACAGCAACGCTGTACACCGTCGAGAACAAGAATGGCATGAAGGTTTCCTTCTGCGATTACGGTGCATTGATTGTAAGCATCGTTGTGCCGGACAGAAACGGCAAGTTCGAGGACATCGCTCTCGGCTATGACGACGTAACCGGTTATGAGGTAAACGGACCCGGATACGGCGCATTGATCGGCCGTCACGGCAACCGTATCGGTGGTGCGGAGTTCACCATCAACGGACAGAAGTACGAGCTCGCGAAGAACGACAACGGCGTAAATAATCTTCACAGTGGTCCCGTAGGCTATAACAAGTATTTTTACGATGTAGAGGTGTACACCGAAGAGGATAGCACCAGCATCGAGTTCTCCCGCGTGAGCCCCGATATGGAGCAGGGCTTCCCCGGAAACTTGGACGTAACCGTTACGTATACGTTGACGGACGACAACGACCTCGCTATTGAGTATTTCGCAGTAAGCGACAAGGATACGATCATCAACCTGACGAACCACAGCTACTTCAACCTGGCAGGTCAGGCAAGCGGCTCCGTGCTCGATCAGGAGGTATGGGTGAACAGCCACCAGATCACGCCTACGGATGCAAATCTGATTCCGACCGGCGAGATCATGGACATCACCGATACTCCGATGGATTTCCGCAAGGCAAAGAAGGTCGGTCGCGACATCGAGGCAGATTTTGAGCCTCTTAAGCTCGCAGGCGGTTATGACCACAACTACGTACTCGATCTCGAGATTGAGGACGATGAGATGGAGCTCGTAGCAAGCTTGTACGACGAGAAGAGCGGTCGTTTCATGGAGGTTTACACGGACCTTCCCGGTATGCAGGTGTACAGCGGTAACTTTATCGATGGCGCAAATGATCCGTCTACCGGCAAGGGTGGCGTAGTATATCAGAAGCGTGACGGCATTTGCTTCGAGACGCAGTTCTATCCGAACGCATGCAACATTCCGAGCTTCCCGAGCAGCATTTTCAAGGCTGGCGAGCCGTTCGATTATTGCACGGTATATTCCTTCTCCGTAAAGAAGTAATGGTGCCGCGAGCAATGCTTAAGGAAGATGCATAAGCATATCGAAAAGACATAAGCTGATAGACAGAAGGGCTACGACTGCGGTTGTAGCCCTTACGTTGAAATTGAGGGAGAAGCTATGAGACAATATCGAAGAATCTTTACGATTGTGCTCGATTCCGTCGGAATCGGAGCGGCCTTGGATGCGGAGCAGTACGGCGATGCAGGCTCCAATACGCTTGGACATGTGGCGGAGTCGGTGGAGCATTTGCACATACCGAATTTGCAAATGCTCGGCATGGCGAACCTGTGCGCCTTAAAGAATGTGGAGCCGGTGGAGAAGCCGCTTGGCTACCGCATGGTGCTGAGAGAGGCCAGTGTCGGCAAGGACACGATGACCGGGCATTGGGAGATGATGGGCTTGCATACGACGAAGCCGTTTAAGACATTTACCGATACCGGCTTTCCGGAGGAGCTGATTCGCGAGCTGGAGGAGCGTACGGGACACAAGGTCATCGGCAACAAAAGCGCCAGCGGAACGGCCATCATCGAGGAGCTGGCCGAGGAGGAAATTGCGACCGGCAATATGATCGTCTATACGTCTGCCGATTCGGTTATGCAGATTTGCGGCCAGGAGGAGACATTTGATTTGCAGGAGCTGTACCGCTGCTGTGAGATTGCAAGAGAACTTACGATGCGCGAGGAATGGCGCGTGGGACGTGTCATCGCCAGACCGTACGTTGGAATGAAGCGCGGTGAGTTCGTGCGCACGAGTAACCGCAAGGACTATGCACTGAAGCCGTCCGGAAGAACCGCATTGGACGTTTTGAAGGACGTGGGCTATTCGGTCATTTCCGTCGGAAAGATCTCCGATATCTTTGATATGGAGGGCATCACAGAGAAGAACAAATCGACGACCTCCGTACACGGTATGGAGCAGACGATTGAGATTATGGACAGAGACTTTGTCGGCCTGTGCTTCGTGAATCTGGTGGATTTCGATGCGCAGTGGGGACACCGCAGAGACCCGATCGGATATGCGGCCGAGCTGGAGCGCTTCGATGTGAAGCTGGGTGAGCTGTTGCCGCTTCTGCGCGAGGACGATTTGTTGATTCTTACGGCAGACCACGGTACGGATCCGACGCACGTCGGCACGGACCACACGCGAGAGGATGTGCCGTTCATCGCATATTCGCCGTCTATGACGGGAGGCGGTGATCTGGGCTACGGCTCGACATTTGCCGTCATCGGCGCAACGATTGTCGACAATTTCGGATTGGAGATGCCGGAGGGCACGATCGGTGAGTCGGTGCTTGATGAGCTGAAATAGCATTTGCCGGAGGCACGGCGCAATGCGGTGAAAAGATACGTGGATAGAAAGGAAGGACGACAAGATGGAACGGAAGGATATATTGAGTAAGGTGGATCATACTTTGCTTGCACAGGATGCGACATGGGCGCAGATACGAGAGATTCTCGACGACGCGATGCAGTACGGCACCGCATCGGCATGCATTCCGGCCGCATACGTGAAGCAGGCGGCAGAGTATGTTCAGGGCAGATTGGCCATTTGCACGGTCATCGGTTTTCCGAACGGCTACAGCACGACTGCAACGAAGGTGTTCGAGGCAAAGGACGCTGTGGCAAATGGAGCTGAGGAGATTGACATGGTCATCAACGTCGGCTTCCTCAAGGACAAACGCTACGAGGAGATCGAGCAGGAGATTCGTCTCATTCATGAGGCGTGCGGCGGCAAGCTGTTGAAGGTTATCATCGAGACTTGCCTACTGACCGACGAAGAAAAATGCAAGATGTGCGAGATCGTAACGAGCGCCGGCGCAGAGTACATTAAGACCTCGACGGGCTTCTCCAAGGGCGGCGCGACATTTGCCGACGTGAAGCTGATGAGAGAGCACGTAGGAGCAGAGGTTAAGGTCAAGGCGGCGGGAGGAATTTCTTCCTTTGACGACGCAGAGCAGTTCGTTGCACTTGGCGCAGACCGACTCGGCACCAGCCGTTTGGTGAAGCTTCTGAAGGCAGAGGCCGCAGAGGACGGAACGTACTAAGGTTGGAACGTGCGGCGGAGCATTTTCATATCGCAAACAAAAAAAGAACGGTAGATTTCAGCATTGGAAATCTACCGTTTTATTGTCTTCATAGGAAAGTTAGATTATTTCGTACCGAAGATACGATCGCCTGCGTCGCCGAGACCCGGGAGAATGTAGCCGTTCTCGTTGAGGCATTCATCCATCGCACCGATGTAGATGTCTACGTCGGGATGTGCAGCCTGCAGCTTAGCCACGCCTTCCGGAGCGGCAATGAGGCACAGGAAGCGAATGCGGGAAATGCCGCGCTTCTTCAAAAGGTCGATGGAAGCAATCGCGGAACCACCGGTTGCGAGCATCGGGTCAACAACGAAAATGTCACGGTCCGCAGCATCGCTCGGCAGCTTGCAGAAATACTCAACCGGCTCAAGCGTCTCCTCGTTACGGTACATACCGATGTGGCCAACCTTAGCGTTAGGGGAAATGCGAAGAATACCATCGCAAAGACCGATTCCGGCACGCAAAATCGGAACAACGCAAAGCTTCTTGCCGGCGATCTCCTTCACCGTCGTCTCGCAAAGAGGCGTCTCAATCACCTTGTCCTTCAACGGAAGGTTGCGGCTCGCCTCATAATAAATCAGCATTGCCACCTCGTTCACCAAATCACGAAATTCCTTCGTGGACGTTTCTTTCTTTCTCATAATTCCGATCTTGTGCTGCAAGAGCGGATGATCCATAACCAATACATTGCCCATAATCATATCCTCCGTGTTAGATGCATAGAATCTATGTCTGGTTTCATTATACTACCGGTGGAGTGGAAAGTCAAAATGATATTAGCAAATGGGGAGGAAAATGCGCGGAGGCAACCGCTTAGAAAAAAAGCCTCATAAAAGAGGAGAAGCCCGAGTAAGTTTCCTTACCGGGCTAATATTATATGAAAAAATCGGTCATCAACAAAGTTAGTATTTACTTTCTGTCTTTATTATATTGGACATATATAGAGATAGTATTTCGAGAGTATGAACAGTTTGTTAATTCTATATGTTAAGTTGAAAACACGTTTTTCATAGCGAAAATGCGGTTTCCGGCCGCCAAAATACCAATAAACGGACGGCCCGTTTCGGTACCATTTTCATAAAAATGAGTATACTAAGACGGGAACGCATAACGGAATGGAAGCAAAGGAGGCCACTATGAAAAATGCATTTCAGCGCTTGCTTATACGCGAATTCGGCCAGCGCCTTTACGGGAAAATGGTCAACATGATTCTGTGTGACGAGAAGGATCACCTGATTCACCCCGAGTTGACAATGCTGCTTTGCGGAGTGCTACTCGCACGGACAAGTGACGAGGTGGAGACGATGAGCGAGCGCATGGAGCAGGCATTGCTTCGCTCGTATCAGATCAGTCGAGGCTTCTGGCCATTTGCCGGCTTTTGCGCAGTCGTAGTGCTTGCCTTGTTTCTATTAATAGAGCCCCTTCCCGTGCTGTTCCTGTCCGTTGCCGCAATCAGCGCGTGCGCCATCTACCGCGCAAGCGAATACCTGCTGAACCGTTATTGCTACGTCGATGCTCGAATCATCCTGTGCTACCGAGTGGCGTTGGCGGAAGTGATAGCCAGCGCCCAGAGGGCGCAGTGATAGCTCGCGGAGCGAGCGGTGATAGCAGCGCATGGCGCTGCGGTGATAGTCGGCCAAAGGCCGGTAGCGCAGCGCGTAACGCGCAACGCGAGTGTTAGCGCCAGTAGGGCGAGGTGGTATTCGCCGGAGAAATCCTTCGTGTAAATGCAAGTGGGTTGTTTCCTTTAATATTTCGGGCAACAAAAAAGAACCGCATTAGCGGTTCTTTTTTCATTCATAAATAAGTGTTTCGTTGCGCCATCAACAGCGCTAACACTCGCGAGCTTCGCTCGATTACAGCTTAAGTACGTTAAAGAATACAAGTACTGCAATAACGATAGCTGCAAGAACATACAAACCAACGAGGGTACCGAGAATACCGAGAAGCCAACCAATGATTGCGCCTACAACCGGAATACCACCAAGCAAGGTAACGATCAACCAGCTCAAAAGACCGAAGATCAGGCCGATGATGAGGTACTCAACAATAACGATTGCAAGAGATGCAACGTTGTTTGCTCTGTTTACGTGGGGCATATACTTGCGAACAAGTTCTTTCATAAAAATCTCCTCCTTATAAAGTGATGCTATAGAAAGTATAGCACCGTGCCAAAGGAATGTAAACACCTTTTCGTCAAAATTCGCGATTTGTTTTGTGACATATGGACTCGCGGCGCTATCACCGCGCTGCTTGCTGCGCTACCGGCTTCAGCCGGCTAACACTGCTCGCTTTGCGAGCTATCACCGACGAGCTCCACTCGTCTATCACTACCGCCTTTGGCGGCTAACACTGCTCGCCTACCACCAGCTCCTCGGCCATCGTGAGAATGCGGTCGAACTTCTCGAGCGCGCGTGCTACCGGTTCCGGAGTGGAAAGGTCGACACCACCGTGCGCGAGCGCCTCCATCGGATAGACGGAGCTGCCCATCGAGAGGAATTCGAGGTAGCGCTTTACGGCAGGCTCGCCTTCGCTCAGAATTGCTTCGGACAGAGCTACGGCTGCGGAATAGCCGGTTGCGTACTGATATACGTAGAAGCTACGATAAAAATGCGGAATGCGAGACCACTCGTACTGTACCTCGTCGTCGATGACAAGCTCGGGGCCGAAGTAGAGGGCGGTCAGCTCGCGATACATAGCATTTAGCGTAGCGGCGGAGAGAGACTCTCCGGCTTCGATACGGTCGTGGGCCAGCTTTTCGAATTCGGCGAACATCGTCTGGCGGAATACCGTTCCTTTGAAATTCTCAAGGTACTGATTCAGCAGGTAGAGCTTCATCTCCTTGTCCGGATTTTCAGCGAGCAGACGCTCGATCAGTAGATTTTCATTGACGGTCGAAGCTACCTCCGCGATAAAGAGCGCGTAATCGCTGTACTGCGTGGGCTGGTGCTTGTTCGAGAGGTAGGTGTGAATGGAATGCCCCATTTCGTGGCAAAGCGTCGACACGCTGTCCAGTGTACCCGTGAAGTTCATCATAATGTACGGCGTGTCCTTCTTCGAACCGATGGAGTATGCACCGCTGCTCTTGCCGATGTTCGGGAAGACGTCTATCCAGCGGTCTTCGAGGCCGTGCTTTACGATAGACGTATACTCCTCGCCGAGAGGCTCGATTGCCTTCAGAAGGAGCTCCTTTGCCTCGTCAAATGTGTATTTGACATCGAGGTCCACGGTGAGCGGCGCGTAGATATCGTAGTAATGCAGCTCATCCACGCCCAGCAGCTTTTTGCGCAGGGCGACGTAGCGGTACATCGAAGGGAGAAAACGATGCACCGTCTCCACAAGACTGTCGTACACCGACTCCGGGATGTTGTTCGCCGCAAGCGACATCGCGCGAGAGGAGCTGTAGTGGCGCAATCTCGCCTTCAAAGCGTCCTCCTTCACCTGGTTCTGATACGTTGTGGCAAATGTATTGTTGTGCGCCGAAAAGCCCTTGTAGAAGCTGTGGAAGGCGTCCTTTCTCACTTGGCGGTTCGTGCTGCTCTGATGCACGATGTAGTTAGAAGCAGCCACGGGAAGCGTCTCGCCGGGGTTCTCCGGGTCCGGAATCGGATCAAAGGTCATGTCCGCATCCATCAGCATTTCGGCAACGTCACCGCTTGCACCGGCAATCTCGCCATATGCAGCGATAATGGCCTCCTCAGCTGCCGTAAGCGTGTGTTCCTTGCCGCGAACGATGTCCTCAAGCACGTGGCGGTACGGCTCCAAGCAAGGGGCTGCCAGATAGGCGTCCAGCTGCTCCGTGCCGAGCTCCAACAGCTCCGGGTCGGCAAAGGACATGGCACTCATAAACTGCACGTAGCGAGTCTGTGCGCGCGAAATCATATCCTGCGCCGCATCCTGTCTGTTGTCCTGCGATTTGGTCTGAAATGCGTAACCGTAAATCGTATTCATCTTAGCATCGGTTGTATAAATCAAGTCAAAATACTCGCGAAGTCTCTCCGCGGACTGACCGAGCGTGCCCTGATACGTAGCAATCTCGGCAATCAACGGCTCCATCTCTGCCAAAGCCGCTTCCCAAGCCTGCGCATCCGCAAACATCTTAGTTAAGTCCCAAAGATACTCCTCTGCAATCTGACTGCGTTCCTTTTGTTCTGCCATATCACAATCCTTCTTTCCCGCGGGGCCTGCATGCACCCGCGATATCTTCATTCTCACGGGCCTACATGCACCGCGACATTCGTACTCTCATCATAACGAAAATGCACGGAAAGGTCAAGCAAAGCGTAGCTGCGCGTCGGCATGGCAGAGCATTTTCCTAAGAGGGGCGAAGTGCATTGCATTTTCCGGGCAAATGCAGTATAGTTGGTGTAATGCTGCAGGTCACTTCGGGTGCTGCAGAGGACGTGTGCAAGGAGGAGAAGAGAATGCATGATCGTTTGACGAAGAGCGATATCGAGAAGATGCAAAAAGAGATTGAGCATCGCAAGCTCGTTGTTCGTAAGGAGGCCATCGAGGCGGTGAAGGAGGCGCGCGCTCACGGGGATTTGAGCGAGAATTTCGAGTACCATGCGGCGAAGCGTGAGAAGAATAAGAATGAAAGCCGCATTCGCTATCTGGAGAACATGGTGCGTACGGCGCACATCATCGACGATTCCTCGAAGGACGATGAGGTTGGCATGAACAATACAGTTGTCGTGTATTCGGAGCGTACAGGGAAGGAGCATACGTATCGCATCGTAACGACGATTCGAACGAATCCGCTTAAGGGCTTGATTAGCATTGAGTCGCCGATGGGCAAGGCCATTTACCGACATAAGGTCGGAGACCGCGTCTATGTGGCGATGAGTGAGCAGGACGGCTATTATGCGGTCATTCGTTCCATCGAAAAGACGACGGACGATTCGCAGGACACGATTCTGAGCTATTGAGCGGTCGTTGCAGGCTACGATTCCGGGCTGCCCGGCGAGCGTTGTGGAATGCGATTGTGCGCCACCCGGCGGGCCGCGGAAAAACAGTTGTTTTTTAATGGAGAGTATACTATAATGAAATTGTGCATATGTGATGTGTGCAAATACAACAGAAATGGGGATTGAGAATATGGCTTTAAGACAAGAAGAAATCCTTTGGAAGGACAGAAAGCATTGGCTCTGGTTTCCTTTCTCTTTTACGAAGTATCATTTGACGAAGACTCATCTGCATATACAGCGTGGATTTTTCAACACGACGTACGATGAGACGCTTTTGTATCGTGTAGTTGACGTGAGCCTTTCACGCAGCCTCGGACAGAAGATTTGCGGAACCGGTACGGTTACGGTGTTTAGCCGCGTAGATACGCAGAAGGCAATCGAGCTGAAGAATATTAAGAAGTGCCACGAAGTGAATCGTTTGATCTCTGACATGGTGGAGGAGATCCGCAACGAGAAGAACGTCGTAGGTAAGGAATTCTACGGAGTGATGGGCGGAATGCGTCCGGATATGGACGGCTTTGACGACGGCATCGACGATGGTCCGGACGGCGAATAATGCGGCGTGCTGTAGCGCAGAATGTGTCGTAGAAATTTTCACATTGTATATTGACAAATGACTGCGGATATCATATCATGCATACGATATCACTTTTGAATCTTACGAAATAAAAGGAGAACGAATATGTTTGAAAAGATATTGAGCATCATGGAGTCTCAGTTGGGTGTTGATGTTACCGGTGTGACAGAGGATACGACGTTCCGTGAGGATTTGAGAATTGACTCTCTTGATTTGTATGAGTTGGTAACTGCTATTGAGGATGAGTACGGTATTGAGTTCGACCAGGAGCGTCTGGATGAGCTTAAGAGCATCGGCGATGTTGCAGAGTACCTTACAAGCAAGGGTCTTGAGTAACAGAACAAGAGCATAAGAACAACGAAGGCTGTAGCAATGCGCTACAGCCTTTTTTCGCCCACGCGGGCCATGTTGATGAAAATGCTTGACAGCACTTGGTGTGCAAAAAAAGAACCGCTGTAGGCTCTTGCCTACAGCGGTCATTCTTATGGGATGAACCCATTACATACTAAGATGTACGTGCTAATTATTCAGCAGCTGCGCCACCGATCTCAGCCATCAACTCTTCGAATGCAGCGTAGTCACCACAACCTTCACCAAGAGTCATCTTGATGTTATCAAGGTAGTAGTCATCGCTAGCGGTAGAAGACTCGAAGTAGATAGTACATACGGTACCACCATCGTTAGGGTCGGTGTAGATATCGCTCGGGAAGTAGATCGTACCTTCGAAGTGACCCCACTCACCGCTTACAAGCGTGCCCTGTGCTCTGTTGAACTCAGGATAGAGAGTCGTAATCTTGCCCTCAGCGTCCATAATCTTGAACGTGCTGGTAAGGGAGAAGGTAGAATCAGCACCGTCAGAAGACTCGATGTAAGCGTCGAAGCTTACAGCAAGGCTCTTACCATACATATCGGTAGGGATGGTAAGGGAAAGACCATGCCAGTTAGCACCACGACCGGTACAAGACATACAGTTAGAACCATCAACGCCCTTGCCCTCTTCGAAGTTAGAGATACCGTTACCCATAGCGCCGAAGAACATGTTGGTGTTCGCAGGATCATAGGTAGGGAATGCACTCGTGTCAATCAAGATACCGCTGGACTCGTTATCGAAGTCTGCAGTAAGGTAGTTGTTAGGATCAACCTCAGGTGTCGGTTCCGGAGTAGGTGTCGGATCCGGAGTAGGTGTAGCTTCCGGAGTAGGCGTAGCTTCCGGAGTAGGAGTAGCCTTAGGCTCCTCATCAGCCTTGTCACATCCAGCAAACATGGATACAACAAGCATCATAGTTAATAACATACACAAGAACTTCTTCATTATCTGTGTACCTCCTATAAATATTACTGTTATTATTCCACAAAAAAGTGGTCAAGTAACTTTCAAAAGTATAGCACTTTGCTAATGTACTGTCAATCTCCCACTTATAAATTAGCACAAAACGAAAGGCGAATCGCAACAAATGACAAGAAAAACGGTGATTTCGTCGCGAATCTCGTCGTAAAATCTCGCATCCTGCTTGCACTTATGAAAAAATTGCGTACTTGCTTGATTTCTACGCGGGAATTTGCTATGGTTACATAAGAAAAAATGCCGAGATGAAAATGCGGTGGAAGGGAGACGCTTAGCATGAATAGAAGACGTGGCTTAATTTTGAGCATTTGCCTGTTGGTGGGGCTGTGCCTGTGCGGCTGTATGCGAGTGGACGACAGCTCTATGAAGCCGAGTGCTACGCCGGTGCCGACGAACACACCGACGATCGCGCCGACGAACACTCCGACGCCGAGTCCTTCTCCGAGTGTTACGCCGATTCCGGAGTTTGATATTACGTTGATGGTGGATGGCGGGGCAAATGCCTGTGCGAAGTGGGACGAGAACGGCAAGCTCGTAGAGACGGCTGAGGTTGTGCCGGGAGCGATGATTTATTGCAACAACATCGAGCGACATGACGGCAATCGTTTCCCGAAGGATAACGTATTTGCAGGTGCGGAGCTTTTGCTCAATGACCGCATCTCTCAGACGGGTATGTTCTGTATGAAGGTTGCGACGAGAAAAGAGACGACTCGCGGCGTCAGCGGTGCGGGAATTATGCTCAATGCAGTCAACGGTCTCGACTACAAATCGCTTGTGGGTCATACGATTGAGCTGAAGTTCTACTTATATTATGAAGACGAAGGCTTCGGAGCTCCCGAGCAGCTGACGATTGCGCTGTACGATACGTACCATACGGAGCTTGTGATGGGCTTTACGTACGATAGAAACAACGAGCTGATTGTCGATTCGAACGGAGAACCGGTTCTGGAGGAGCAGGAGGCATTTGTGGTATCCGGTACGCAGACGGTTCCGAGAAGAACGTGGACGGAGTGTGTGTTCCGCCATAAGGTGACGGAGACGGATGCCAAGGAGGGCATGCTCCTGATCGGAACGCAGGGCGAGGTGCAAAATGCCGTCGGAATGTATGCGGCATATTATATCGATGACATTACGATTACGGTTGTAGAGTAGAGGGTATGAGAACCTCATAACTTATAAGGTAGCTTTTAAGGCGCGCTGTCCTACGGGAATAGCGCGCTTTGCTTGACATTCGGGGCATTTGCGGATAAAATGACTGTGTATGGGCAGGTGACGAAAGGCGTCGGCGCATGACGTAGGAGATGAGGAGTACGAAGATGAGATTTACGAAGATGCACGGTTGTGGCAACGACTATTTATATTTCAATTGCATGGAGCAGGATTTGCCGGATGCGACAGCGGCGGCGATTCGTTTGAGCGATCGACATTTCGGTGTCGGCGGAGACGGAATCATCCTGATTAAGCCGAGCAAGGTGGCGGATTTTTATATGGAGATGTACAATGCGGACGGAAGCCAGGGCAAGATGTGCGGCAACGGCATTCGCTGTGTTGCGAAGTTTGTATACGATTATCGACTGACCGACAAGACGACCATTACGGTGGAGACGCTTTCGGGCGTTAAGACGCTGGAGCTTGCGGTAGAGAACGGAGCGGTTCGAGAGGTAACGGTAGATATGGGCAGACCGGCAATGGAGCCCGAGCTTGTGCCGACGACGCTTGAGTGCGTGGCGCAGGAGTATCCGGTTGAGGTGGACGGAACGACGTACCGCCTGACGGCTATTTCGATGGGCAATCCGCATGCGGTAATTCGTGTGGAGGACACGGAGAGCTTTCCGGTGCAGGAAATCGGAACGCCGCTTGAGTCGCATGAGATGTTTCCGGATCGTGCGAACATCGAATTTGTGCAGGTGCTGAACCGCGGTGAGGTCAACATGCGTGTGTGGGAGCGTGGCTCCGGCGAGACGTGGGCTTGCGGAACCGGTGCGTGTGCGACGGCATTTGCTTGCTATAAGAATGGCTGGACCGACAACGAGGTGACGGTGCATTTGCTCGGAGGCGATTTGCGAATCCGCTACGACGAACAGGCTGACACCGTGTTTATGACCGGCCCGGCAACGATTGTATTTGAAGGTGATGTGGAAGTATAAAGGCAGGGCGGCTGCCTAAGTGTGATAGATGTCTCGGCGTAGCTTGGAGGCCGAGGAGTGTGTAGCTCGGATGGCTTGGATGTCCGAGGAGTGTATGGCCCGTCAGAACGGGCGTTGTGTGGAACGAAAGATATCAGATTAGGAGGACACAGAAGATGAGACTGCAAAATGTTCAAAAACTGCTTGCATGCTTGCTTTCTTGCGTCCTTTTTTTGTGTTGTCTGCAGGAGCTTGGACCGATTGCCGGGGTAAATGCCGTGACGACGGCCATGGCAGCAGAGCAGACGGACGCGGAGGTAAAGGCACCCGGTGAGGGTGGACTTGCCGGACCCGGCGCAAATGGATCTACGGGGCAGAAGGCAACCTCGACGCCCACCCCGACAACAAAGGCGACCCCGACGATGTCTCCGACAAGTGGAACGGCGACCCCGACACCGACGTCTTCAATCACTCCGACGACAGACCCTACCGCAACGCCGACGACGAAACCGGCGGGAAGTCCGACCGCAACCCCGACACAGAACCCGGTGGAAAGTCCGACCGCGACTCCCACTACAAAACCGACGGACAGTCTGACGGTGACGCCAACGCAGAAACCGACGGGTACGCCGACTCCGACACCGAAGCCGACGAATTCGCCGACTCCGACGACAACCCCGACCCCGACTTTGAGCCCGACCCCGAAGCCCACGCCGACTCCGCCGCTTCAGGCAATCGGCTCGATGGCATTTGTCGACGCGTCCGCGGTAAATGTGCGTACCGGTGCGGGCACCACGAAGGCGATTATGAAGGATTCTGCCGGCAACGATATTCAGCTGACATCAGGCATGCTCGTAAAGATATTGGACGAGGCAAAGGCCTCGAACGGCGGTTTGTGG
>JAZODS010000099.1:0-14663 GCA_045597165.1 Lachnospiraceae bacterium
CGGCACGGACAATTACGGACGTGACATCCTAAGCCGTGTTATGGTCGGTGCAAAGACGACCGTGCTCATCGGCGGTGCGACGATTTTGCTCGGCGCCATCGTCGGTACGGCACTCGGTGCGTTGACGGCGTATTTCGGCGGCTGGTTTGATTTGATTATCATGCGCGTGTGCGACAGCTTGCTTGCATTTCCGAGCATCCTTCTGGCACTTGTATTTGTCGGAATCTTCGGTACGGGTCAGCGAAATGTCGTTGTCGCTCTCGGCATTCTCTTTGTTCCCAGCATTGCACGAGTGGTGCGAAGCGAGATGCTAAAGCAGCTGCAGATGGATTATGTGGCAAATGCTCGACTCATGGGCGCATCGCGTCTGCGCGTGATCTTCGTGCACGTGTTGCCCAACATTCGTGCGACGCTTTTGGTTACGATGGCGGTAGGCTTCAACAATGCGGTGCTGGCAGAGGCGGGACTTAGCTATCTCGGACTTGGCGTACAGCCGCCGCACGCAAGTCTCGGCCGTATGCTTTCCGACGGGCAGAGCTATTTGCGAATGGCTCCGTGGAGTGTCATCTTCCCGGGTTTGGCTTTGGTCATTGCGGTGCTCGGCGTGTCGCTGTTGAGCGATGCATTTTCCGGCAACCAAGGAGACGATGGCAATCCGGTATGGAAGAGAAGAAGGATTAGCAAAACGCTTCGAGAGCTGCATGTCGCAGACGCAACCGATGGCGACGAAACGGAGATGTCTGCTCCGCAGGTTGCTGTGGCTTCGAAGGTTGCTGTGAATCCGCAGGCTGCTGTGGCTCCGCAGGTGGCGTCGGACTGCATTTTGAAGGTCGAAGGACTTCATGTAGCATTTGACGGTGCGCACGGACAGGTCAAAGAGGTTGTCCGCGACGTTGCATTTGACGTGGCGGCCGGCGAGTGCCTTGGTATCGTCGGGGAGTCGGGCAGTGGTAAGAGCATGACCGCTCTTGCTGTTATGGGCTTGCTCCCGGAGGCTGCGGGCTATTGCGGAAATGTATGGCTTCGCACCGAGAAGTCGATGGAGAATCTTGTGATGATCGACAGAGGTCGTCTTGTGGACTTGCGCGGTGAGACGTTGGCGATGATTTTTCAGGAGCCGATGTCCTCGCTGAATCCGTCGATGACAATCGAAAAGCAAATGCGCGAGATGCTTACGCACGGCAAGGAAACGCTCACGAAGGAGCAACAGCTTGCTCGTATTGAGGAAATGCTCGTCGAGGTGGAGCTAACCGAAACCGACCGTATTCGTGCGAGCTTGCCGAATCAACTTTCCGGTGGTCAGCGTCAGCGTGTGATGATTGCGATGGCGATGCTCAACCGCCCGAAGCTCATCATTGCGGATGAGCCGACGACCGCACTCGATGCGGAGACGAGAGACCAGATTCTTTCGTTGCTTCGGAATTTGCAAAAGCGTCATCATATGGCGATGATTTTGATTTCTCACGAGCTGGAGCTCGTGGAGGAATACTGCGGAAGAGTCCTTGTCATGAACGAGGGACGCGTCGTAGAGCAGGGAGCTGTAGCGGAAGTGTTCCGAAGCCCGAAGGATGCGTACACGAAGGCACTTCTGCAGGCGATGGAGGGCGAATGCTTTAAGGAGCGGATGTGCTGGCCGGAGAAACCGGAGAAGCTTCTCGAGGTGCAGCATCTCCACGTATATTACGGAAAACGCAGAAGCAGACAGCCATTTGCCTACGAGACGAAGGTGCTTGATAATTATTCGATGACGATGTATCGCGGAGACATTCTCGGCATCGTAGGTCGAAGCGGCTCCGGCAAGTCTACGCTTGCTCGCTGCTTGACCGGTATGCTGACGCCGCAGGTAGGTCGCATCGTGACAAATGCGCGCATCGGCATGGTGTTCCAAGACCCGTATGGCAGCTTGAATCCGAGCAAGACGGTGGAGTGGCTTTTGAGAGAGCCGCTTAGAAATCAAGGCAAGGATAAGCAGGAGCAAAAGGAGGCCGCAGCAGAGATGCTTTCGGCAATTGATTTGCCGGCGGACTTTGCTACCCGAAGGATAACGGAGCTTTCCGGCGGACAGAGGCAGCGCGTGGCCATCGGTATTGCGATGATGTCTCGCCCCGACATTTTGATTTTGGATGAGCCGGTATCCGCACTGGATCCGACCGTACAGGAGCAGATTCTTGCGTTGCTGGCCGATTTTCACGATCGGTACAGCTTGACGTACCTATTCATTACCCACGACCGACAGGTGATGGAGCGAATGGCAAATCGCGTTGAGGTGTGGGAGTAGCATTGGAACGGGCTCGGGCAGAGGCCCGTTCTGATCGTTGCTGCGAATAAAATTTTCTGCATTTTCCCCTTGACAACGGTTAGACCGTGTGTTATGATACCCATGCTGTCTACGTGACGGCACGAAGCAGAGTATCCACTCTCACCTCAAGCGAATGGGCGAAGAGGTCTACAGATTTATATTGCTGCGATGTTCCGAAAGGGGACGTCTGCGGAATGGATTTGTGAGTGGATAATTCAATTATCTACTTTTTTTATTTTCCGAACGAGATTCGGTTTCCCTTAGGAGGTGCAGAACTATTAGCAACGATTACATGATTAACGAGCAGATCAGAGACAAAGAGATTCGACTGATTGGCGAGAATGGGGAACAAAGAGGCATTATGTCCTCGAAGGAGGCCTTCAAGCTGGCGCAGGAAGCCGGACTTGACTTGGTGAAGATTGCTCCGACCGCTCAGCCTCCTGTGTGCCGTATTGTGGACTACAGCAAGTTCCGTTATGAGCAGGTGCGCAGAGAGAAAGAGAACCGGAAGAAGCAGAAGACGACCGAGACGAAGGAGATTCAGCTTTCCCCGAACATTGCAGACAATGACCTCAACACAAAGGCAGGTCACGCTCGTAAGTTTATCGAGAAGGGAAACAAGGTAAAGGTTGCGCTCCGCTTCCGCGGAAGAGAGATGGCGCACCAGCAGGCAGGTATGGAGATTATGATGGCATTTTGCGAGAAGCTCAGTGACATCGCTTCCATCGACAAGGCTCCGAAGATGGAGGGTCGTAGCTTGGTTGTTATCTTAACCGAGAAGAAGTAAGGAAAGAAATATTTATCTATAGGAGGACATGATTATGCCTAAAATGAAGACAAGCAGCTCTGCTGCAAAGCGTTTTTCCAAGACCGGAAGCGGCAAGCTTAAGAGAATGAAGGCCGGCAAGCAGCACATTTTGACGAAGAAGTCTGCTAAGACGAAGAGAAATCTTAGAAAAGCTACGATGACCGACGCTGCTAGCGAAAAGAATATTAAGAAGATCTTACCGTATCTGTAAGAATCAATCGTCTGAAGGAGGACTAGAACAATGGCAAGAATTAAGGGCGGCTTGAACGCTAAGAAGAAGCACAATAGAGTATTGAAGTTGGCAAAGGGCTACAGAGGCGCAAGATCTAAGCAGTACAGAGTAGCTAAGCAGTCCGTTATGCGTGCACTTACTTCCGCATTTGCAGGTCGTAAGGAGAGAAAGAGACAGATGAGAAGTCTCTGGATCGCTCGTATCAACGCAGCATGCAGAATGAACGGCCTTTCCTACAGCAAGTTCATGTACGGCTTGAAGCTCGCTGAGATCTCCATCAACAGAAAGATGCTTTCCGAGATGGCAATCAACGATGCAGAGGGCTTTGCAAAGCTTTGTGAGACCGCAAAGGCTAAGTTGGCATAATCGATAGAATTATTTGATGTGCGAATATAGGAATGACCATAATTCCGACATACGGGGTTATGGTCATTTTTTGTGCGCATTTTCCTAAGGGGCAAAATGCGATATAGGTACTTATTCCCGCGCAGAAAAAAACATTATACAAAGCGCCATAGATGTGGTAAAATCATTTTGGGGTATTGCGCAATGGCGCAGGTAGATAAGGAGGAAGTATGAGAACGAATGTGAAGATTGTTTTGACAGTACTTGCAGTTGCTTTGATTTTGGGTCTTGGCAGCTGTGCGATAGATTCCATTGGCAAGGATAAGACCTATATCAGTCCGACACCGACCGGAGGTGTGAAACCGCCGGTAACGCTGACGCCTACGCCGACACAGGCACCGACGAATGTGCCAAGCGCGTCGCCTACGCCTACGGTAGCGCCGACGGAAGAGGTATCTCCGACGCCTACGCCGACGCAGGCACCCGAGGAGGACGGCCCCTTGACCGAGGACGAGGCAGTTGCACTGCTTAAGTCGATGTCTGCGGATCGTCTCGGACTGGAGCTGGACATCGAGGAATACACGATGGAGCTGGATTCTTGGACTACGATGATTGTATCTAAGGATTGCTACTGCATCAATTTGCTGCATCCGGACGGCTATCTCGCCGGCATGTACTACGTGGCAGTGGACGGAAGCGCAGTGTATCGTCTCGAAGGAGATGAGACCATCAAAGAAATTACCGAATAATACACGCCGAAACCATTCGGCCGGAGGGTTACCATGAAGGAGAAGATAGGAAGAATTGCGAACGGAATGATCGAATACGAGCTCCCGCGTATTCTTCTTAGCGTGCGCCGTCTTGACGTGACGGTTGAGGCCGGCAAGCGGGCAAATGCGCAGGTAATCATCAGCAACAGTGCGGGCAAGTCCATGAAGGGCCTTGTATACAGCGACAGCCGCTTGGTGGAGGTTACGACTCCCCAGTTTGTCGGCACGGAAAATGCGATTCGACTGACGGTCCATGCCGAGCTCCTTGCGGACAAGACGGAGCGCATCGGCGAGCTGACCTTCGTTACGGATTGCGGTGAGGAGAAGCTTCCTTATCGCATCTATGTCGTTTCGCCTTCGCTTGCGTCCTCAGAGGGCAGCGTAGACGATCTGAAGCAATTTGCGATTCTGGCCAGACGCCAGTGGTCCGAGGCGGTAAAGGTATTCGGAGACACGGAATTCTTGCAGTTCCTGCGCTATCACGAGCCGGAGCACGAATTCCTTTACGAGGTACTCGGAAGAAGCGGTTCGCAGGAAAATGCATTGGAGCAGTTCCTCGTAACGACCGGTAAGAAGCTGAGCGAGTATGTACAGTGCGACAAAGAGAAGCTTGAGTACGAGGTTGGCACGGCGAGCTTTGCCGACCACGTAACACTTGTGAGAAATACGATGGGCTACGTAAGCCTGCAGGTAACGAGCACGGTTCCGTTTTTGGTGCCGGAGCTTGAGCACGTGACGATGGAGCATTTTCGCGGCAATACCTTTGACCTGCGCTTTGTGATTGCTCCGGATCAGATGGGCTATGGAAAGCACTACGGTGCGTTGATTATAGAGGGCGGCAACCAGCGGATTGAGCTTCCGATTGTGTGCAGTAAGCCGTATCCGATGCCGCAGGAGCGCGAGCAACGCCTGCAGAGAAAGCAGCTGCTCGTAAGAATCTTTGAGAACTTCCTGGAATACCAGATGAATAAGCTGCCGGTAGGTCGCTATGTAGCGGAGGCCGAGGGTCTGCTCGCAAAGACCGATGCATACTCGCCGGAGGATACGCTGGAGAAGCGTCTGTATCGCATTCACCTGTATCGTCTTGCGGGCAAGGAGAGCCAGGCAAATGCATTGCTACGCTCGATTACCGAGGAGGAATACAAGTCGGCTTCGGTAGATTGCAGGGCGGCATATCTGTACTTGAAGGCAGAGCGTATGGCGGGCAGCAAGGCGGAGATGATGGAGCAGCTGTATATCCTGTGCAACGAAGCGCAGAGAAGCGTTCTTCCCGCACTTCTTTTGCTGCGCTTAGACGAGCGCTACGGAAAGAATCGCAGACTGCGTCTGGACGAGCTGCGAGGCATCTACGACAACGGATGCAACTCCCCGCTTTTGTTCCTCGAGGCGGCAAAGGTGCTGAATGCAGAGCCGTCGCTTCTTCACGAGGCAGGGGATTTTGAAGTGCTTACTTTGGCATTTGCCTTGAAGCACGAGTATTTGGAGCAAGAGGTTGCGCTGCAATATTCTTACCTTGCGGAGCGCTTGCGTGAGTTTGATCGGAAGCATTATAAGGTGCTGACGGAGATTTATCGTCAGTTCCGTCGAATTGAGACATTGTCGTCGCTTTGTCAGCTGTTGATTCGTGCACGAATGAAGGACAGCCGCTATGCCGAGTGGTATCGCCGCGGTGTAGAGGAGCAGCTGCGCATTCCGGAGTTGTACGAGTACTACATCTACACGAAGACACCGGACATCGATGAGGTGCTGGACCCGAATATCTATACATACTTTTCGTACAACAGTAAGCTAAATGATAAGAAGCTGTCGTATCTGTATGCGAGCATCGTTGCCCATAAGCGCAGCGAGCCGGAGGTGTACGAGTCGTATCGCGAGAGGATTCACGAGTACGCGCTGGCACAGATGCGAAACAAGAAAAACGATGACTGTCTTGCAGTGCTGTACGAGGACTGCTTGACCGACGAAGCGGTGCGTGGCGAGGCGTTGCAGCATTTGCCCGAAGTGGCATTTCGCCATGTGATTCGCTGTGAGGCGCCGAACATTCGCTATGTGTGCGTGTCGCATAGAGAGCTTCAGGAGGAGGTCGTCGTTCCGTTGATCGGCGGCGTGGCGCAGGTTGATATCTTTACCGACCAGGCGGTCATTGCGTTGATGGACGGTAACCAGAATCGTTATCTCAGCGGTGTGGAGTACGAAGACCACAAACTGATGCACGTGGATCGATTGTATCGAGAGGACACCTTCTTGACGCCGGACAGCAATATGCTGTTGGTGCATTTGGCTGCGAGAGCACAGAAGGAGCGTCGTTACGATGCTGCGGCAATCGGATGGCGCAATCAGGCGTGTCGACTTCCGGGACTTCGCGAGGAGTTTCGTGAGGTGCTGGTGCGCACACTCGTGCTGTACTATTACGACAACGTGCAGGAGGAGCGCATGGAGGAGTTCCTGCGCGACCTGAATTTCGGAGGAATTCCCGAGAAGCAGCGAGGCAAGCTGATCGGTCTGTTGATTCTGAGAGGACAATACGACCGCGCGCTTGAGCTGCTCGCGGATTATGGCTATAAGGAAGTAGAGCTTCGTCTTTTGGAGAAGCTTTGTGTCAACATCGCGAAGGAGTACGAGAAGAAAAATGATGCTCGTCTGACGGAGCTGATGCACTATGTATTTGAGCAGGGCAGACGTCACGAGCGCATTGTGGCGTACCTGGTGACGCACTACCGCGGCACGACGGAGGGGCTATACCGACTGTGGAAGGAAGCCTCGACGCAACAGCTGGAGACGAGAGAGCTCGACGAAAGATTGTTGGCTCAGATTTTGTTCACGGAGTCGTATTTGCCGTACGGCGAGCAGGCGCTTCGCCATCTGGATCGTGCGGGCGGAAGCTCGCGACTCGTGAGAGCATTTACAACCTATGTCGCGTACAAATACCTCGTGTCGGATGTGCCGATGGGCGAGACGACGATTGCGATTATGCGAAAGAACGTATATCGCGAGGAGGAAGATGTGTGCGCACTGGCGCTTCTCAAGCTGTACTCCGGAATGCCCGAGCTTTCGCAGGAGGACATTGAGTTTGCGGAATACTGGCTGATGCGTATGGAATCGCGCGGCAAGGTGCTGCCGGCATTCTTGCGCTTCTCGAAGTATTTTAAGCTGCCGGAAAGCTTGGAAGACAAGCATTTGATTGAATATCGCACGAATCCGAAGCATCGCGTGACGCTTCGCTACTCGTATCGAAAGGCCGGAAAGCGTCAGCTGAAGGAGGTTCCGATGCGAGACATTTGCCACGGAATCTTTGTCAAGGAGCTGATATTGTTCCTCGGCGAGACGACGGAATACGTTATCGTGGACGAGGGCGACGGCGAGACGGTGACGACGGAGAAGATTCTTTTGAAGGGCGGAAGCCAGAATCTCGGCGGATCGAAGAGCCGCTATGCGCAGATCAATGCGATTATCGAGGCGAGACAGGGCGAGGACAAGGAACTTGCGATGCGCCTGTTGAACGAATATACGAAGAACGAATTTGCAATTACACAGCTCTTTCATGCCAAATGGCCGGAGGAGTAGGAAAGGAGAGTGACCCAGCATGGAGCAAAAGAATCTGGTAATCGGCTACGACCTCGGTCGTGAGGCGACGCAGATCAGCGTGAGCCGCGGCATGGAAGAGCCGGAGTCTGTCAGTATTACCCCAAGCAACGGGCATGTCTTGATTCCTACGGTACTCTGTGTCCGAAGCGACACGAAGGATTGGCTGTTCGGTGAGGAGGCAATTCGCTGCGCAAATCGCGGCGCGGGCGTATTTGTATCGGACCTCGTCGGAAAGGTGATGCGAGGCGAAGAAATTACAATCTTCGAGACGAAATTCACCGCGCAGGCGCTTTTGGAGCGATTTATCCGAAAGACCTTCACCGCCCTCAGACAGCGCTATCTGCAGGACAACATCGAGCAGATTGTCGTAACGATGCGCGAGGAGGACGCGAAGGTAGAGCGTGCGGTGCTGGCGGCGCTTGAGGCAATCGGCATCAAGCAGGAGCGAGTGCTGTTCCAGCCGTACATCACAAGCTTTATGTACTACTCCGTGTGTCAGAAGAAAGAGCTTTGGACAAATGATGTAGCGCTTTTTGATTTCAACGAGAACGGCCTGTTTTACCACCAGCTCTCGGTCAGCCGTAAGTTTGCACCGATTACCGTATCGTCGCAGACGGCGGATTTGAGCGACTTGATGGATGCGGGCATGCTCGAGACGATGCCGGACAACCAGCTGGCATTTTGCTTCCGCAACGTGACGGACAAGGTGATTCAGAGGCAGATTTTATCGACCATCTACGTAACCGGCAAGGGCTTTGAGGGCAATTGGTCGGATGACGTGCTGAAGTCCTTGTGTACCGGTCGACGCGTGTTCAAGGGACAGAACCTTTACGCGACCGGCGCCGTATATCGCGCCTTGTACGGAGGAAGCGAGCAGCTGCAGGATTTTCTTTTCCTGACGGACGATATGATTCGCTCGACCATCTCGATTCGAATGTTTAAGGACAACCACATTGCGGATTATCCGATGGTGCGTGCCGGAGCCAAATGGTCTGAGGTCAACGCAAAGACCGTCGGCATCTTGGACGATACGGACGAGGTGTTCTTTACGATATTTCATGCTGTGCGAAAGGAGACAAAGCACGTGGTGCTGAGTCTTCGCAACCTGAATCGACGCGAGAACAAGACGACGCGTGTATCGATAGCGGTCACCTGCATAGACCGAGATACCGCGGTACTGACCGTGAAGGATTTGGGCTTCGGACAGTTTTATGAGAATACATACCGTGTATGGGAAAAGGTAATTCCGATTTGATCGGAGAAGGTGACTTAAGAGTGGCTGCGCGGCTTGTGCGCGGACGAACTCGGTAACGGAAGGAAGCTCGTATGGGACGATTGATTTATTGTATTGGTAATAAAGCAAAGACGCCGTTTTATTTTCAATCCACCGGAGCGGTTGTGTACACGATGGAGGAGCTATGCTACTATCTGTACCACAACATCGAGACGATGGAGGAGGATTTGGCGGAGCGCCAGCTTGTGCCTTGGATACGAAGTGAGCTCGGAATGGAAGAGCGCGCCGAATTTCTGCATCAGCTGATGGAGCACGAGGCAGGCCTCAAGGACATTGCGGTATCGATCTTTTGTAGCACGGACTATTACTCGCAGGAAGAGATCAATGACCTGATTGCGCAGATTGACTTGTATTTTGATTTGTTGCCGATTGAGAGAAAGAAGCGACATGCGGATGCATTTTTGCGCTACGGAAAGCTCCGCGAGGCAACGCTGGAATATCGAAGCCTGTTGGATGACAAGGAGTTCGGACAGCTGGACGATGCGTCGCAAGGTCTCGCATTTCACAATATGGCGGTGCTGCTTGCGAAGAACGGCCGCTTCACCGGAGCGTCGAAGTATTTTCTTCAAGCGTACCAGAAGGCAAATGACAAGGAAAGTCTGTGCCAGTATCTCTATGCTTTGAAACTCGGCGGAATGAACGAGGAGTTCAACCGTGCGCTCAACGAGTACTATCACGAGACGGACGTCATGCGCCGCGTGGAAAATCAGTTTTATTTTATCGAAGAGAATCGCGAGTACTCGCCGGAATACGTCAATGTGCTGCGCTTGATGGAGGTCAAGGACAAGAGCGACGAGCACAGCGAAGACTTTTGGTGGATGCTTGACGAGACCATCGGACGCTTGAAAAAGACGTACCGTGAGGCATAGAGAAAAATAACTCTTGACAAATGCTTTATTGTAGGCTACAGTAGTCCTAACATATGAAACCTGTGTTGATGAAGAGGAGTACGTGAGTTGGTATCCGTCAGAGAGAGAGGCCCAAGGCTGAAAGGCTTCTTCGGTAAAGATCACGGAAGGTAGCTTCGGAGCAGAGATTCTGAATGTGCAGCAGTCGGTGCTAGCATTGTGTAGGAGTCTCCGGGAAGTCCCGTTACAGACGAGTGGCTTGACAGAGCTGCGTAAGAGGCAGGCATTTGCCTGTGAATTAAGGTGGTACCACGGTCCTTCGTCCTTAGCGATGAAGGACCTTTTTTGATGTTTTGTACATCAAAGCACTGCGCGAGGACAGACTCTCGCGTGGGTAGAAGCCGAACTTCAGAACACACATATAGTAACCCGCATTTGCGGAGAATTTTTAGGAGGTATATCATGAAAGAACTGGCTAAGACCTATGACCCGAAAGACATTGAAGACCGGTTGTATCGCTTGTGGCAGGATAAGAAGTATTTCCATGCCGAAGTAAATCCGGAGAAGAAGCCCTACACGATTGTGATTCCGCCCCCGAACATTACGGGACAGCTTCACATGGGACATGCATTGGACAATACGTTGCAGGATATCTTGATTCGTCAGAAGCGTATGCAGGGCTATGAGGCGCTGTGGCTTCCCGGAACGGACCATGCATCCATCGCTACCGAGGCGAAGATCGTAGAGGCGATGCAGAAGGAAGGCGTTACGAAGGAGGATCTCGGACGTGACGGTTTCTTGGAGCGTGCATGGGAGTGGAAGAGACAGTACGGCGGAAGAATCGTATCGCAGCTGAAGAAACTCGGCTCCTCCTGTGATTGGGACAGAGAGCGCTTCACGATGGACGAGGGCTGCAACAAGGCCGTAAAAGAGGTATTCGTAAAGCTCTACAATAAGGGCCTTATCTACCGTGGAAATCGTATCGTAAACTGGTGTCCTCACTGCTTGACGACGATCTCCGATGCAGAGGTAGAATACGAAGATCAGGCAGGACACTTCTGGCATTTGCGCTATCCGTACGCAGATGGCAGTGGCTATATTGAGATGGCAACGACCCGTCCCGAGACGATGCTCGGCGATACGGCGGTAGCGGTAAATCCGGAGGATCCTCGCTATAAGGATTACATCGGAAAGACCGTAATTCTTCCGTTGGTTGGTCGCGAGATTCCGGTTGTTGCGGACTCCTACGTAGACATGGAATTCGGTACCGGTGTTGTAAAGATTACGCCGGCACATGACCCGAATGACTTCGAGGTTGGACTTCGTCACAACTTGCCGGTAATCAACGTACTTACCGAGGATGCTAAGATTGTAGACGAGTATCCGAAGTATGCCGGAATGGATCGTTACGAGGCTCGTGAGGCAATCGTAAAGGATCTGAAGGAGTGCGGTGCACTTACGGACATCGAGGACTACAGCCACAACGTAGGCACCTGCTATCGTTGCGGAACGACGGTAGAGCCTCGCGTATCGATGCAGTGGTTCGTAAAGATGGAGCCTTTGGCGGGTCCCGCAATCGAGGCTGTAAAGAGCGGCGAGACGAAGTTCGTGCCCGAGCATTTTGATAAGACCTACTATCACTGGCTTGAGAACATCCGCGACTGGTGTATCAGCCGTCAGCTGTGGTGGGGTCACAGAATCCCCGCATTTTACTGCGATAGCTGTGGCGAGATGGTAGTAACGAAGGACGATTCCGCAGTATGTCCGAAGTGTGGCAAGCCCATGCGTCAGGATCCGGACACGCTCGATACTTGGTTCAGCTCCGCATTGTGGCCGTTCTCGACACTCGGCTGGCCGGAGAAGACCGCAGAGATGGATTATTTCTATCCGACGAGCACGCTCGTAACGGGCTACGACATCATTTTCTTCTGGGTAATCCGTATGATGTTCAGCGGCATCGAGCACTGTGGCAAGGCACCGTTCGATACGGTACTCATTCACGGCTTGGTACGTGACTCTCAGGGTCGCAAGATGAGTAAGTCCCTCGGAAACGGTATCGATCCGCTCGAGGTAATTGACAAGTACGGCGCAGATGCACTTCGTTTCACGCTCATTACCGGTAACGCACCCGGAAATGACATGCGTTTCTACTGGGAGCGTGTTGAGGCAAGCCGTAACTTTGCGAACAAGGTATGGAACGCAAGCCGTTTCATCATGATGAATATGGAGCAAATGGGCGAGGAAGGCAAGGTTACCGAGGTATGCGCCGACACGCTTGCAGATGCTGATAAGTGGATTCTTTCTAAGGCAAATGCTCTTGTTAAGTCCGTAACCGAGAACATGGAGAACTTCGATCTCGGTATCGCGGCAGGCAAGATCTACGATTTCATCTGGGAAGAGTTCTGTGACTGGTACATTGAGATGGTAAAGCCCCGTCTGTACGGCGAGGATATGGAAAGCAAGAAGGCTGCAATCTGGACTCTTCGTACGGTTCTTACAAAGGCTTTGCAGCTGTTGCATCCGTACATGCCTTTCATTACCGAGGAAATCTACCGCACGCTCAAGGACGCAGAGGGAACCTGCACCGACGACACCTCCATCATGATTTCCGCTTGGCCGGAATTCGAGGAGAAGTGGGCATTTGCAACCGAGGAAGAGGATGTAGAGCTCATTAAGACGGCAGTAACCGCGATGCGTGCTCTCCGTACGGAGATGAACGTTCCTCCGTCGAGAAAGGCGAAGGTATACGTAGTATCCGAGTCTGAGAAGCTGCTTGGTACCTTTGAGCGCAGCCGCGTATTCTTCATGGCACTCGGTAGTGCCAGTGAAGTGGAGATTGCAAAGGACAAGACCGGCATCGATCCGGACGCTGTATCCGTAGTAATCCCCGGCGCAACGATCTACATTCCGTTTGCTGACCTCGTAGACATCGAGAAGGAAATCGAGCGTCTCACGAAGGAAAAGGCACGTCTCACCGGCGAGCTGAAGCGCGTTCAGGGCATGCTCTCGAACGAGAACTTCGTGAAGAAGGCTCCGGAGGCTAAGCTGGCTGAGGAGAAGGCGAAGCTCGAGAAGTATACGGCGATGATGCAGCAGGTGGAAGAGCGCCTGGCACATTTCCAAAAATAAAACCGATTTGAACTCCACGAAGCGGCTCCGACACCCTGTCGGGGCCGCTTCCTCACGTCCTGCCGGAGGCGACGCGGGGACTCTCCACTCACGAGGACCGCTACGCTCCTATGTCAGCTCCGTCATAGTTTATCTCGTTGCTTTTGCAAACTCGCACTTCGTGCTTCGGACAATGCAAAAGCAACGACTATGACGAATCTGCCATGACGGAGCTAGACGCGAAGCCTCGTTCGTGGAGAACCCCCGCTTCGCCTTTCGTGGCAGGACGTGAGGAAGCGATACCCGATAAAGGGTGTAAGGAGCTCACTTCGTGCACGTCTGAGGATATGATTGCTCCGCGTCCTTCTACATCTACCACCGACACCGCGACTCTCCACTCACGAGAACCGCTACGCTCCTATGTCAGCTCCGTCATAGGTTATTTCGTTGCTTTTGCAAACTCGCACTTCGTGCTTCGAACAGTGCAAAAGCAACGACTATGACGAACCTGCCATGACGGAGCTAGACGCGAAGCCTCGTGTACGGAGAGTCGCGGTGTCGGAGTGAGCAGAAGGACGCGGAGTGATAAGCCCGGAAAAATGTGCGCTTGAGATGGGCCTGGCAGGACGTGAAGGAACGCCTTGATCGAGGGATGACAATTGAACGTAGTTCGATCTTATCATGAGAGAAAAGAAGTTTATTCAAAAAGTCAAGCAAAAATGATTTCCTGTTTGATATCATCGGGTTATAACAATTATGTTCTAATACCGATAAGGTTTATGTAGACGTTGAAATTGAAAGGAGAGGTGGCTTATGTCTGATAAAGCACTATATGTATTGGCTGGATATGATGATAAGACAGAGAAGCATTTATCAAATATACAGAACAAGTTATATGAACATGGATTTGTAGGGACCCATACAAAGAATATTCCGCAGCATATTACATTGGGGTCTTTTTCAACAGATAAGGAATCGGAATTAAAGAATCTGCTTCAAGAAGTATCAAAGCAAATAAAGCCTTTTGAGATAACATTCAATCATATCGGTATTTTTGGAGGATCAAGAGTTTTGTTTGTTGCGCCGGATACAAATCATAAGCTTTTGGATTTGAAAGAGAGATTTGGTGATAGTTATAACTGGACTCCCCATACAACAATGATTATCGATAATCCTGATACTATATTTGAAGCGTTACCTTTTCTTATGAATGAATTCGCTGCTTTTGATGGGAAAATAACATCATTACATCTGTATGAGTTTTTCCCTACCAGACATATTTTATCTGTCGACTTTGAATAGCCTAGATTCCAATTTGTCGAGCAAGCGAAATACTTATTCTCTCACCATGTTGGGAAGGCACAATTATGCACG
>JAZODS010000100.1:0-17991 GCA_045597165.1 Lachnospiraceae bacterium
TCGGAAAGGAAACGATGGAGCTGGTCAATCGGGCACTAATCGTCAGCATGGCCTTGGATACATAATCCGGGTGATATGAGGGTAACGAATGAAGATAACGATACTATGTGTAGGAAAGATAAAAGAGCGCTATTTTGTAGACGCAATCGGTGAATATACGAAGAGACTTTCTCGCTATGCGCAGCTTCAGATTGTAGAGGTGCAGGACGAGAAGACTCCGGACGGTGCCTCAGAGGCAGAGGAACGAAAGATTCTTCAGATTGAGGGCGAGCGTTTGCTGAAGCACATGCAGGGAGATGCCTATCGCATTGCACTTGCCATCGACGGCACGATGTTGGATTCGGTGGAGCTCTCAAAGAAGATCGAAAAGCTGAATGTAACCGGCGTAAGCCATATTCAGTTCATCATCGGCGGCTCGTTAGGCTTGAGTAGTGAGGTGCTAAAGCAAGCGGATTGGAAGCTGAGCTTTTCTAAGATGACATTTCCGCACCAATTAATGCGCGTCATCTTGCTGGAGCAGATTTACCGTGCATTTCGCATACGGAACAATGAGCCGTATCATAAATAGGGTGCTATACATATGAGGTGATGGAAAATTGGAGTACGAAGTAAGACCGGCTATGGATGATGACATTGCTCCGGCGCTTGATTTGGCATGGCGGATGTTTGTTAAGTATGATTCGCAGGATTATGGCGCTGAGCATACAGAACGTATGCGAAAGGCAATTGAAGATAGACTAAAAGATTTAAGTATTTATTCTCAGCGCTTGATGGTGGTTACATTAGTTGATGGTAAAGTTGTAGGAATGTTAGAGACATACGGTACAAACAGAATTGCTTTACTGTTTGTCGAGAGTGAGTATCAGCGCAAAGGAATAGCGACAGCGATGATGTCTAAAATTGCCGACGAGTTAAGAATGAGAGGCTATGATAAGATTGTATTGAATTCATCGCCATATGGTTTGCCATTTTATAAACAGTATGGCTTTACCGTTGAAGAGCAAGAGAAGAATGCAGAAACTCCATGGAAAACACCTATGTCGTATACTCTATGAGATATGCAGTTCGCTAAAGATGTACGATATACTTGAATTTTGTGAAAGGCAGGTAGGAACAAATGAGATTTCGACCTTGTATTGATATACACAACGGACAAGTGAAGCAGATTGTCGGCGGAAGTCTGACCGATATAGGGGATTCCGCGAAGGAGAATTTCGTTTCGCAGATCGGCGCTGCGGATTATGCAAAGCGCTATGCGGCAGACGGCTTGACCGGCGGACACGTCATTTTGCTCAATGGAAAGGACAGTCCGTATTACGAGCAGACGAAGCAGGAGGCTCTTTCGGCGCTGAGAGCCTATCCGGGTGGCTTGCAGGTCGGAGGTGGCATTACCGCGGAAAATGCTTCGGAATTTCTCGATGCAGGCGCTTCTCACGTCATCGTGACATCGTATGTGTTCCGCGACGGAATGCTTTCCTACGACAGACTGAATCGTCTGTGTGAAGCAGTGGGAAAGGAGCACGTTGTTCTCGATCTGAGCTGTAGAAAAAGAGACGATGCGTATTACATAGTGACCGACCGCTGGCAGCGTTTTACGCAGATGACGGTTGACGTGCAGCTGCTTCGTCACCTGGAGGAGTATTGTGACGAGTTTTTGATTCATGCAGTGGATGTAGAAGGAAAAGCAAGCGGCATCGAAGGCGAGCTGATAAAGCTCCTTTCGGTGTATGACGGAGTGCCGCTTACCTACGCCGGAGGAATTCATTCGTACGATGCCATCCGTGACGTAGAGAGACTCGGAGGCGGTAAGATTGACTACACAATCGGCAGTGCGCTGGATCTGTTCGGAGGGCATTTGTCTTACGCACGCCTGGTGAAGGGAGAATTCTAAGCACCGGTGGTGACTGAGTTCGGAATCGGTCAAAATATTATCGGAGTGCTAAATACTCGGAGCGCAAAATGCAATAAAAAATGAGCACATATGCGGGCAATTCGTCGCGGCATATGTGCTCTTGCTTATATGTGCTCTTGTTTTTGTTCTCTTGTATACTGTGCCTGTCTTAGTGGGACGGCGTCTGCGTCGGTGTCGTTTCGTACTTCTTAAGCAAATCGTCGATGTCCTGCTTGTTGTTGATTACGGAGTTGAAGGAGAGCGGGTAGCGCTTTCCCTTGGACTCCACAAATCGATACGCAATCATGAACGTCGTCTCGTCGAAATTGGTGAAATACTTCTCGTTGATCTTGCGAATCACCATGTCGAGCGGAAGGTCCTTATTCGAGCAGACATCGGAGAAGATCTGGTCAAATGCTTGGAATGCAATCTGCTCCTGCATTGCGAAATCCGAGGAAATCGTTTGCACCTGGAATGCATGCAAGTAAACCTTCAACCAAGAATTTGAGTTGGCAAACCAAGAATAAATCGTATCATAGCTGCGGTTCATATAGCAGAGCTCGCGTGCCCAATCGGTAGAGAGATATGTAGCAGCCACAATTCGGTTCATCTCACCGTCTGTCAGGGAAAGGTCATAGCGCTTGTTGAATCTGGAGATGATTTTAAGTCGCTTTGTGTGAGAGGACGGCAAGCCAAAGGAGTTGACAGCGTTAGCATTGCTACGAGCCGTATTCGCATTTGCCGAAGTGTAAGCGGAGTTCGAAGCGGTTTTGCGAATGGTATCGTCGGTAAAGCCCATCTGAGCAATGTCGTCGATGTTCGAAGCTCCCTTGCGTTTCGTGTCTGTTTTTTTATTGTTCTTTGAAGATTTTCCGATTACGCCTAGAAGAATCAATATCGGAATCAATGCACCGGAACTGCCGAATATCATAATGGCCATGAAAATCAAAAACGGATGATTGGCTATTCCGGCAAACCCTTCGTTCTTTATGGTTTTGATTAATTTGTTCAGCAGCTTAATGAACATTGCTATGAAAATGAACACAATAAAAAATGGCACAGTAGTTTCCCTCCCTTTCGACAATCGCATTATACATGATTCTTTCTCATCTTTCAATGCTATACTTAGTGTTTTCGTTAAAACAGGCTTGAATTCTCGTCTCAATGGTGTATAATGAAAAAAATGTGAAGCAAATTAAACGAGAGTATTACCGCCACGCGGTAGAATGGGAGGTTTTCCAATGCTGGATTTAAAATTTTTAAGAGAGAATCCCGAGCTTGTTAAGCAGAATATTCGCAACAAATTTCAGGATCATAAGCTTCCGCTTGTAGACGAGGTTATCCTTTTGGACAAGGAGAGTCGTCAGACACAGCAGGAGGCGGATCAGCTTCGTGCAGATCGCAATCGTATCTCGAAGTCTATCGGTGGCTTGATGGCTAAGGGACAGAGAGAAGAAGCAGAGAAGATGAAGCAGCAGGTTGCCGAGTCGTCTGCAAGATTGGCTGAGCTTGAGGTAAAGGAAGCAGAGCTCTCTGAGAAGATTAAGAATATTATGATGGTCATTCCGAACATCATCGACCCGAGCGTACCGATCGGTAAGGATGATTCCGAGAATGTCGAGTTGATTCGTTTCGGTGAGCCGGTTGTTCCGGGGTTTGAGATTCCGTATCACACGGAGATTATGGAGCGTTTTAGCGGCATCGATCTTGACAGTGCAAGAAAGGTTGCAGGTAACGGCTTCTATTATTTGATGGGCGATATCGCACGTTTGCATTCCGCAGTCATCAGCTATGCACGTGATTTCATGATTGAGCGTGGCTTTACGTATTGCATTCCGCCGTTCATGATTCGTAGCGAGGTAGTAACCGGCGTTATGAGCTTTGCCGAGATGGAGTCTATGATGTACAAGATCGAGGGTGAGGATTTGTACTTGATCGGTACGAGTGAGCACTCGATGATCGGTAAGTTTATCGATACGATCAACAAGGAAGAGAATTTGCCTTATACGCTGACAAGCTATTCCCCTTGCTTCCGTAAGGAGAAGGGTGCACACGGCATTGAAGAGCGTGGCGTATATCGTATTCACCAGTTTGAGAAGCAGGAGATGGTTGTCATCTGTAAGCCCGAGGAGAGCATGGACTGGTATGAGAAGCTGTGGAAGAACACGGTTGATCTGTTCCGCTCCTTGGACATTCCGGTGCGTACGCTTGAGTGCTGCTCCGGTGATCTTGCTGACCTTAAGGTGAAGAGCTGCGACGTTGAAGCATGGTCTCCGAGACAGAAGAAGTACTTCGAGGTTGGTAGCTGTTCGAACCTTGGTGACGCGCAGGCGAGAAGACTTAAGATTCGTGTTGTAGGCGAGGGTGGTAAGTACTTTGCTCACACCTTGAACAATACCGTAGTAGCTCCGCCTCGTATGCTCATCGCATTTTTGGAGAACAACCTTCAGGCAGACGGTTCCGTTCGCATTCCCGAGGCACTTCGTCCTTACATGGGTGGCCAGACCGAGATTCGCTAGTCGAATTGTTGTCGAAGACGAAACATATAACGTACAAGTGGGGAATATGCTTTGGAAGATACGTAGATTACGTTCGCGTGAATTCGGGCATAGACGATTTTGTTGTGGGAAAGAGGTAACGTTATGAAAGAAGCTTTGGTGAGTTCGCTGTACAGCGATTTGGATAAGACGTTGGCGAAGGATTTGTTGATGAACTGCACGTATCCGTGGGAGGCGTTACCCGGAATCCACGATATGATTCTTGCGGTAGGTGCGACTTTGGATTTGGAGGAGTACGATTACCCTGCCGAAAATGTATGGATTGCCAAGGATGCTAAGGTAGCCCCTACGGCGTACATTAACGGTCCGTGCATCATCGGCCATGGTGCGGAGATTCGTCATTGCGCATTTATCCGCGGCAATGCGTTGGTCGGTGACGGCGCAGTGGTAGGCAATTCTACCGAGCTGAAGAATGTCATCCTGTTCGACAAGGTTCAGGTTCCGCATTACAACTATGTGGGCGATTCTATCTTGGGCTATCGTGCACATATGGGCGCAGGCTCGATTACGTCGAACGTTAAGTCCGACAAGACGCTCGTTGTAGTAAAATGCGGTGAGAATCGCATCGAAACCGGTCTGAAGAAGTTCGGTGCCATGGTAGGTGACTTCGTAGAGGTTGGCTGTGGTTCGATTTTGAATCCGGGAACCGTGGTAGGAGCGAATAGCAACATCTATCCGCTTAGTAGTGTTCGCGGTGTTGTTCCGGCAGGTAGCATCTACAAGAAGCAAGGCGAGGTTGTTGAGAAGCAGTAATCGCATTTGCACATTTGAATAACAGACATAAAAATGCACAGTCAGTTTTCCGGGCTCACTTGGTAGGAGGGCGATGGATTCCGACTGTGCTGTTTTTATTATTTGCAGTTGTTAAGTGCTTCATGGATCTGCGCGTACAGATCGTGATAACGAACGTTCTTCGCTTCAAACTTGAGCGGAACAGCGTACAAGCCAAGCGGAATCTCCTGATTCTCGAATACGATCGGCTCGTCGTTGTGGCTGGTGATGCGCTCGCAAATAGCATTTGCATAAGCCTCATCCTCACTTGCGGTAAGCATTACGAACTCGTCGCCGCCGATGCGGAATACGATATCGTCCTCGCCGGCTTCGTTCTGCATACGTCTCATAGACTCTACGATAGCCATGTCACCCGCAACAACGGAAATTTCGTTGATCGGTACCAGATGCTTGATGTCGCAGCATACAAAATAGCAGTTCTTTCTCTGAACGAAAAGGTCATACAATTCGCTGATGTCAATGTTTCTACGTGTACTCATAAGATTGCCTCCTTCGGTTATAGGCGGCTGAAGTCTCGGGAACAGCTCCATGTATTGATGATTGGAGCGAAACTCGGATGGATTGCAAAACCATACACTGCGGAATGCGCGAGTAAAGGATTCGTTCGTGCTGTAGCCGACAGCGAGAGAGATGTCCAGTAGGGTGAACTCGTTGTCGTGAATCAACAGCTTAGCGGCAAGCATCATGCGGCGTTTGATGAGATATTCTCGAATGCTGATGTTGCTTACGTTACGAAAGATCTTTTCCAACGCAGACTTCGAGCAAAAGCAGGCATCTGCCACGTCGGAAGTACGGATGTCTTCCTGCAGATTGCTTTCGATGTAGTCCAGTGCGGTTGCAAGAATCTCGAGCTTGTTCAAGACCCGGCCTCCTTTCTGTTAATTTAGTTCAAATGCAAGTTTCATCTGTGTGGTGTGTGTGAAACTTCACTTGATTGGTTAATGATTGATATAGAAGCGCTTCTTGATTCTACTATATCAAGTCAATGGGGCATTTTCTTGACTTTTTGAGTACAAATGTATATCAGTTCTTCAAAGTCCAAACCTTCAGCTCGTCATACGGCTCACAGCGGAATAGACCGACCTTTTCAATCTTAGCGACAAACGGGCTGAATTCTTCGCGTACAATGTCAAAGGCTCTGTCCAAAGCTTCGGGAGTCAGCTTTACGGCAAGTCCCGCATGGGGAACCCAGCTGCCCGGTAGATATCTTCCTCGGTTGCCGACCTCTGCATAGGGGAGGAGATGCTCATTGGCAATTCTGCACGCATTGATCAAATAATCCGTCACAACGGGAGCAAGGAAGATAACAAGCGGATTGAATACACCGATGGAAGCAAATGCGACGTTAGCACTTCTAAGCTCGTCCGCAACATGCTCCATTTCGGAAAGAAGAGCGGCTTCGTTGTCACTTATAAGAGCGGAAATCGTGATATGCGGCGGAATCTTCTCTTGATTCATGTAATCACAACCGGTTTCTTCGGCAATTCGGTCCATTATGTGCTGCATTTTCTTATGAGATTCCTCGTCAAAATAAAGGATTACGGCATAGTTGTTCATCTTTTCACCTCACTGCTTTTTATCGATTATACCGATTGCGTGTAAACCTGTCAATAAATCAAAAAAAGAAGGATGACCGAAGCCATCCTTCTTTTAAATGTTTAAATGCTTGAATTAGAACTTGCCAGCCTCTGCAGCTTCCTGAATAGCAACTGCAACAGCAACGGTCATACCAACCATCGGGTTGTTCTTTGCACCGATCAGACCCATCATCTCAACGTGAGCCGGAACGGAAGAGGAACCTGCGAACTGAGCATCGCTATGCATACGACCCATCGTATCGGTCATACCGTAGGAAGCAGGACCTGCTGCCATGTTATCGGGATGAAGGGTACGACCCGTACCACCACCGGAAGCAACGGAGAAGTACTTCTTACCAGCCTCCATACGCTCCTTCTTGTAGGTACCTGCAACGGGATGCTGGAAACGAGTCGGGTTGGTGGAGTTACCGGTGATGGAGATATCAACGTTCTCCTTCCACATGATAGCAACACCTTCGGTAACGTCGTTAGCACCATAGCAGTTAACCTTGGAACGAAGACCCTCGGAGTAGGACTTACGGAATACTTCCTTAACCTCGCCGGTAGCATAGTCCATCTCGGTCTCAACGAATGTAAAGCCGTTGATACGGGAAATGATCTGAGCTGCGTCCTTACCAAGACCGTTCAAAATAACGCGAAGGGGCTTCTTACGTACCTTGTTAGCCTTCTCAGCGATACCGATAGCACCCTCAGCAGCAGCGAAGGACTCGTGACCTGCAAGGAATGCGAAACACTCGGTCTCTTCCTCAAGGAGCATCTTGCCGAGGTTACCATGTCCGAGACCAACCTTACGCTGATCAGCAACGGAACCCGGGATACAGAAAGCCTGAAGACCTTCACCGATTGCAGCAGCAGCGTCAGCAGCCATTCTGCAGTTCTTCTTAATAGCGATAGCAGCACCTACGATGTAAGCCCAGCAAGCGTTCTCGAAACAGATCGGCTGAATCTTCTTAACCTGATCATAAACGTTAAGGCCTGCATCCTTCGTAATCTTTTCTGCCTCTTCGATGGAGGAGATGCCATAGCTGTTCAATACGGAATTGATCTTGTCAATTCTTCTTTCATATGATTCAAATAATGCCATTGTCGTTTCCTCCTATTACTTAATCTCTTCGTCAGTTCTGGGATCGATGATCTTCACAGCATCAGCAACACGACCGTACTGACCGCAAGCCTTCTCGTAAGCGGTGTTCGGATCGTCGCCCTTCTTAATGAAGTCGGTCATCTTGCCGAGAGATACGAACTTGTAACCGATAATTTCGTTGTCGGCATCAAGAGCGATACCGGTAACATAACCTTCAGCCATCTCAAGGTAACGAGGACCCTTCTTGAGAGTACCGTACATCGTACCTACCTGGCTGCGGAGACCCTTACCAAGGTCCTCAAGACCTGCACCGATCGGAAGACCGTCTTCGGAAAATGCACTCTGAGAACGACCGTATACGATCTGAAGGAAGAGCTCTCTCATAGCGGTGTTGATAGCGTCACAAACAAGGTCTGTGTTCAATGCCTCAAGAACCGTTCTTCCGGGAAGAATCTCGGATGCCATAGCAGCAGAGTGAGTCATACCGGAGCAACCGATAGTCTCAACGAGAGCTTCCTGAATAATACCTTCCTTAATGTTCAGGGTCAATTTGCAGGCACCCTGCTGAGGAGCACACCAGCCAATACCGTGAGTAAGACCGGAGATGTCACTTACCTGTGTAGCCTTAACCCATTTTGCTTCTTCCGGGATAGGAGCGGCGCCATGACGCACACCCTGAGCTACAGTACACATTTTTTCTACTTCATGAGAATAAATCATACGAGTAATACTCCTTTCATCTGATAAGAATATATCGAATGTATTGTAGCATACTTAAAATCAAAATACTACACAAAAATTCGTGAATAAACAAGGAATTTTGCATTTGGAAGTAGATATTCCGGGCTCTATGTGATACAATATAATGTGGTAAGTTATAATGCAGTGTAATTTGTCGGTTTATATGCATATCGACAATATGGATAGAGGAATTAGTATATTACGTGACCGGTGAGGGATTATGAAGGATAAGACAGATTTGCAAGTGGCACAATTTGAAGAGATAGATTTTTCAAAGTCATGGGCTTCGGCTGAGAATGGCGATGCCGTTAGGGATGAATTTTTCATCTCGTCCGGCAGTAGCATACTCGAGCCTGAGCGGATGGCTATTATTGTTGCGTCCGAAACGGATCCGGACGATTTGGGCTTGGACCCGAATATGGTCCCGCTTGAAGACCCGAATAAGATTGCCGAAGAGAATATCGAGGTTGCTTCTGAGGAGGCTTCTTACGATTTTGAGGATGCGGTTTCCGCTGAGATTGAGGAAGTCGTAGCGGAGGAGACCTCGGAGGAGGTCCCCGTTGCTTCCGAGATTACGTATTCCAGTATTGAAGACAACGGAACCGTTTCCGTGACATACGAAAGCACAGGAACGGAAGAGACGGTGCTTCCCGACGATGAACTTGCGGAGGTTATCGCAAAGATTTCGGAATTGTCCGAGAGTACGATGGCATTTTCCATGTGCGAGGAGGCCTATGAGGCGATAGGAGAGCCTGAGTTCTATGCTGAACCTGAGTTCTATGTGGAGCCTGAAGTCTATGCGGAGCCGGAAGCTTCGGCGATTGTTGAGGAACCGATTTTCGACGAGTCCGTAGAGGCAGTGCAGGACAAGCTGGTAGAAGAAGTGATGTCCGAGCTTGTGGAAGAGATGGAATGCTCTGAGGACTTCGCTCCGGAGCTTTTGTACGTGGAAGAGACGATCGACGCAGTAGATGAACCGATAATTGCAGTAGATGAATCGACTGATTTGGCGGAGGAATCCGCAGAGATGCCGGAAGAATCCATAGAGATGCAGGAGGAACAGCTGCCGGAAGATAGACAGCCTCAGGAACAGACACAGCAGGAACAGCCTCAGGAACAGACACAGCAGGAAGACCAACCTCAGGAAGCGGAAGAGCAGTCCGGCGCAGTTGTCATTCCATTTCGTGAGAAAAAGAGATTGCAAAGGGAGCAGAAGGAGCAAGAGCTTCTGGACGAAAAGCTTAGACGTGAGGCGGAATTCCAAAAGCAATTGATTGAGTCTGAGGAAGAGGCGCTGAAGAAGCTTCGTAAGCACCGTGTGTCCAGTTCGATTTTAAATGCAATCACGATGGTTTCCAGTGCGGTATTCTTTATCTGCCTTCTTGAAATCAGTTGGTATTACATTAAGAGCTTCCAGTATCAGCAGGATATGAATCAGCTCCTGGATGGTATGCAGGGCGGCATTGCGGGAGATATTTTGGATCAAGATCCGATTACGCAGGATAACGGTGACATCTTAATCTTCCCGGATGAAGGTGATTATGACATTATGGAGAGCACCGACAAGTTCGACAAAGAGCTTGGTGACGCGTGGCTGTCAAAGTACCAGTACCTTTCCGAGATGAATCCGGATTGTATCGGTTACATCGAGATTCCGAACAGCCCGATTTCTCTACCGGTTATGTTTACACCGGATGATTACGATAAGTATTTGTACAAGAACTTCAGTGGTGAGAAGGAGACGAGAGGAACGCCGTTTTTGGATGCCGCGACGAAGATCGGAAAGAGCCAGAACTACATCATTTATGCGCATAATATGGCCGATGACATGGCATTTGGATCGCTTGACAAGTATCTTAGCAAGAGCTACTACAAAGAGAATAAGTATATCTATTTCAATACCGCGGTGAGTGAAGGTATTTACGAAATCATGGCCGTGTGTAAGACGAAGATTTTTTATAAGACCGATGAATGCTTTAAGTACTACAAGTACGGCGGTGAGCTTACGAAGGATGAATTTAAGACCTATGTAAGCGAGGTTAAGAAGATGTCAGAGTACAATACCGGTGTGGATGCAAAATGGGGAGACGAATTGATCACGCTCTCGACTTGTAACAAGTATACCGAGAATGGACGTCTGATTGTTGTAGCAAAGAGAATCAAGTAATTTGTTTGGTAAAGGCAGAAGATATGGGTATTAGGATTATACGTCCGAAGGTGGACGAATTTCGCCGTATCCTTGTCATAAGCGATATTCATGGAAATTACGAGGTGTTTCGTACCCTCCTGCAAAAGCTCCGTTATACGAGAAATGATATCCTAGTGCTTCTCGGTAACTTAGTGGAGCGTGGTCCGGAGAGCCTCAAGACACTTCGTTATGTGATCGAGCTTAGTAAGACGAATCCGGTGTATACATTAATGGGTGATGTGGACCCGATATGTCGTGAAATCATGCGAAATGACCGCAATCAAGAGTTGCTCCGTTATGCTATGAATACGAAGCACTCTCTTGTGGCCGATATGTGTCGTGAGGCGGGAATTCCGCTTCGATTGAACACCAATATGCTGCTCGTAAAGCAGTCGCTTCGTGTAATCTATCAGCAGGAGCTGGAGTTTTTGATGAATCTTCCGCATCTGATGGAGCTTCCGAATTTCATATTCGCGCACGCTCAGATTTTGCCCGGCGCATTGGAGGATTTGTCTCCGGCTGAGGTGATTCGCGGCGATGCCTTTTTGAACAAAGGCTTTTCCTTCGAAAAATACGTTGTGGTAGGACATTGGCCTGTGCTTTTGTACGATTCGCACAAGCGCGATGCCAACCCGATTATCAATCGAAGCAGAAAGATCATCTCCATCAACGGCGGTATTTCGCGAAAGCGGGATGGCCAGCTAAATGCGTTGATTATTCCGAACAGCAACTCCTTTGATTTCAAAACGGAATACGAGGATGGATTGCCGAAGGGCAGAGTTCTGAACAGCCAGTTTGCCGGCGAGTTCCGCAATACGATTTGCTGGCCGGACAATCAGGTTAAGCCCCTTCGTTATTCCGGAGATTTTGCATATTGCAGACACGAATCCAGCAACAGTAACTTCTGGATTCCGAAGAGCTTTTTGTCCGAGAGGGATGGCATTTGGCGTACGGAGGATGTTACGGATTATCAGCTGAAGGTGACCTATGAGGATGTAGTTTCGGTTGTGGAAGACACAAGCAGAGGCTATCTCGTAAAAAAGGACGGCATCACCGGTTGGTATTACGGCATGCTTGAATTTGATGGCGTATAAATTGCGGCGTGTGTACCGGCTCTACAGGTTACGTCGTATAGATTATTGTAGGTAGGCGAGATTTATGGACAATGCAATGCTCCTGGCAAACCAGGTGACAATTATGTTTCTTATGATTGCGGTAGGCTATGTGCTTTACCGCATTCATATGGTATCGGTGCAGACGACCGATCAGATGACGAAGATTTTGTTCTATATCGTTACTCCGGCCGTGCTCATACAGACGTATCAGGTCGATTTCACGAAGGAAGGTGCCATGAAGCTGTTGTTGGCATTTGGCCTATCTGCAATTGCCATGGCAATCGGAATTGCGGTATCTTATCTGGTACGAATCAAGAAAAATCCCGACTCGTGGGATGTGGAGCAGTTTGCGGTATGCTTTTCGAACACCGGATTTATGGGGATTCCTCTTGTTACGGCGATTCTCGGAACGTCCGGAATCTTTTTCAGCAACACGTATATGATGGTGTTTCAGTTTATGTGCTGGACATTTGGCTTGGCGCTTATGCGTAAGGCTGCCGGTACAAAGCTTCAGCCGAAGGAACTGCTCAAGACGATTTTGAATCCAACCGTACTATGTATTATTTTCGGTATTGCCATGTATTTTCTTCAAATTCGACTTCCGAAGCAGGTCGGCGCAGCGCTCGATTCTTTGGCGAGCATGAACACACCGCTTGCGATGCTTGTATCCGGTATGTGCATGGCTCGAGTGAATTTGCTCAAGGCGGTTGTTCGAATCAAAAACTATTTGATTATGTTTTTGAAACTGCTTGTAATTCCGGTGCTGATTATCCTTGCATTTCGCTACCTGCCGGGCTCCGATGAGATAAAATTGGCAATCCTTATCGTGGCATCGTGCCCGACGGCAACGAATACGATGTTGTTTGCGAATCTAAATGGTAGAGATGTCGAGACGGCATCCTCGCTGTTTACGCTGAGTACGCTTTGCAGCATCCTGACACTTCCGTTGGTGATTCTGCTATATTCGATATTGGGCTGAACGTATTAAACCATTGCTGCGGCACGAGCTGTGGCAATGGTTTTTCTCTGTTCGGGACCGGCAGAGTGGCCTGCTTCTTGCACCAAATGAGTCATGCTTCATACAATGCTAATAGAAAGGCTTATACTACGAAAGGAATCGAGTATGAACGGATTTAGCATGTGCAATGGTATGGTTTATACTGTGAAAGCGGGAGATACCCTATATGCAATCGGAAAGCAATTCGGCGTACCGGTATGGTTGCTTTTGCAGGCGAACCCGGGCATTGATATCTACAATATTATGGTCGGCTCGAAGCTTTGCATTCCGGTTGTTTGCAATTGCGACAACGGCAACCGTCCGCCTATGAGACCTCCGGTGAATCGGCCGATGCCGAGGGACGATGACGATTGGATGGAATTTGACTTGGATTGAGAAAAAAGAATTGTCAATCAAGCATTTATCGAGTATACTATAGCAAAATGCCCTGAGGGACGCTTCATGTCCGCACATAGTCGGGGTACGATACGAATGGAGTGAGCGCCGTCATGGACAAGGAATATACGAATGGTATCATTATTGAAAAGAATGAAATTGCGGAAGGTATTATAGATCTCTGGATTGCGATTCCGGAGATTGCGCACAAAGCGATACCCGGACAATTTGTAGCATTTTATTGTGAGGACAGTGCAAGATTGCTTCCCCGTCCGATTAGCATTTGCGACGTCGATGACGAGGGTCGGAATCTGCGTCTTGTGTTCAGGGTAGTCGGAGAAGGCACGAAAGAGTTGGCGTCTAAGAAGGTACTTGACAGCATAACCTTAATGGGGCCGCTCGGTAATGGCTACCGCGATCTTGACGGACAGAATTGCATCCTGGTTGGCGGCGGTATCGGAATTCCTCCGATGCTGTATCTTGCGAAGCAGCTTGCTCAGCAGGGCAGAACGGTTACGACTGTGCTCGGTTATCGAAGCAACGATACGTTCTTGCTCTCCGAGTTTGAGGCGGTTTCTAAGGTATACGTCGCTTCGGATGACGGAAGTGTCGGCACAAAGGGAACGGTGTTGGATGCCATTACGGCAAATGGACTGACCGGTGACCAGATTGCCGCATGCGGCCCTATGCCAATGCTCAAGGGACTTGCCGCTTACGGCAAGGAGCATGGACTTCGCACATTTCTTTCTTTGGAGGAGAGAATGGCTTGCGGTATCGGTGCTTGCCTCGGCTGTGTATGCAAGAGCAAGGCGGTCGATTCTCATACGCATGTGAACAATAAGCGCATTTGTATGGAAGGTCCCGTATTTGATGCAGAGGATTTGGACCTGTAGTTTGATACGGAAAGCTCTGAAACGATAGTTTGATTACAGATAGAATTACAGCGTAGATTACGCGGAAATGAGGAATGCAATGATAAATACAGAAGTAAGCATGGCCGGGATTACCTTTAAGAACCCCGTGCTGACTGCCTCGGGAACGTTCGGATCCGGTATGGAATACGGCGGATTTATTGATCTTTCCCGTCTTGGCGGTGTTGTTACAAAGGGAGTTGCCATCACACCGTGGGAGGGCAATCCGACACCGAGAATCGCAGAGACCGCTAGTGGTATGCTCAATGCCATCGGACTTCAGAATCCGGGCCTTGATGTGTTTATCGAGCGTGACATTCCGTTTTTGAAGCAGTACGACACTCGCATCATTGTAAATGTATGCGGTAAGACGACGGAGGAATACGTTCGTGCCGTAGAGCGTCTTGCGGAGACGGATGTTGACCTTTTGGAGATCAACATTTCCTGCCCGAATGTAAAGGCGGGAGGCATCGCATTCGGACAAGATCCGGTTATGGTGGAAAAGGTGACGAAGGAGCTGAAGAAAGTGGCGAAGCAGCCGATTTTCATGAAGCTCAGTCCGAACGTAACCGATATTACCGCTACGGCAAAGGCTGCTGAGGCCGGTGGTGCGGACGGTGTATCGCTCATCAATACGTTGACCGGTATGAAGATTGATGTGAATCGTCGCACATTTGCCTTGGCGAATAAGACGGGCGGTCTGTCCGGTCCCGCAATTAAGCCGGTTGCGGTTCGCATGGTATATCAGGTGGCAAATGCGGTGTCTATTCCGATCATCGGTATGGGCGGAATCGCAACTGCTGAGGATGCGCTTGAGTTTATTATGGCGGGTGCTACGGCAGTGAGCGTTGGAACGGCGAACTTCCACAATCCGTTCGTCACGGTTGAGATTGCAGAGGGCATTAAGGCCTTTATGCAGGCTCGCAATATTGAGAATCTTACGGACCTGATCGGTTGCGTAAAATAAATTACACGAGGTGCACATATGGAACAGTACAAGCAGGAATTTATTGAGTTTATGGTGGATTGCAACGTGTTGAAGTTCGGCGATTTCACCTTGAAGAGTGGTAGAAAGTCCCCGTTTTTCATGAACGCGGGTGCCTATATTACGGGCTCTCAGCTGATGCAGCTCGGTGAGTATTATGCAAAGGCGATTTATGATAAGTACGGCGCTGATTTCGATGTTTTGTTCGGACCGGCATACAAGGGTATTCCGCTTTCCGTAGCAACGGTTATCGCGTTTTCCAAGTTGTATGGCAAGGAGATTCGTTATTGCTCCAACCGTAAGGAGGAGAAGGATCACGGCGATGTGGGCATTTTGCTCGGCAGCAAGATTAAGGACGGCGACCGTGTAGTCGTTATCGAGGACGTAACGACCTCCGGAAAGTCCATGGAAGAGACCATTCCGATTGTTAGAGCACAGGGCAATGTCGAGATCATCGGCTTGATGGTGTCTCTCAATCGTTGTGAGCGTGGTAAGGGCACGAAGGGTGCTTTGGATGAGATTAAGGAGCTGTACGGCTTCGAGACCAACGCCATCGTAAGCATGGAAGAGGTAGTAGAGTATCTGTATGGTCGCGAGATCAACGGCAAGGTGCTGATTGACGATGCTATGAAGGCTTCCATCGACGCTTATTACGAGCAGTACGGAGTGAAGTAGGAACGTTTCGAAACGGAGATAGGGATGCTTAAAACCAGTGATTTTTATTATGATTTGCCCAAAGAGCTGATTGCGCAGGACCCGCTTCTCGACCGTTCTTCCTCGAGATTGCTTGTTATGAGCAGAGAGACGGGAGAGGTAGAGCATAAGGTGTTCTCGGATGTGGTGTCGTATTTGGAGCCCGGAGATTGTCTTGTAATCAACGATACGAAGGTCATTCCGGCGAGATTGTACGGCGAGCGTCTGCATCGCACGGATCGCGGCTTTAAAGAGCCGGATACGAAGGGCGCAAGAATCGAAGTTCTTTTGTTAAAGCGCCTCGGTGACGGTACGTGGGAGACGCTTGTTAAGCCGGGCAAACGTGCCAGAATCGGAGACCGAATTTCCTTCGGTGATGGCAAGATGATTGCTCATATTGACGACATTCTTCCCGACGGCAATCGAATTGTGTCGTTCTCCTTTGAGGGAATCTTCGAGGAGATATTGGACGAGCTCGGACAGATGCCGTTGCCGCCGTATATTACGCATGAGCTTCAGGATAAGAATCGATACCAGACCGTATACGCAAAGCACGAAGGCTCTGCGGCAGCACCGACAGCAGGCCTGCATTTTACACCGGATTTGCTTCGTGAGATTGAGGCAAAGGGTGTTCGCATCGCTCACGTCACATTGCACGTCGGACTCGGCACGTTCCGCCCCGTTAAGGAGGAATATGTACTGGACCACGCGATGCACAATGAGCATTATCAGATTCGTGAAGAGGATGCGAAATTGATCAATACGGCAAAGAAAGAAGGTCGCCGAGTCATCTGTGTCGGTACTACGAGCTGTCGTACAGTGGAATCTGTGGCGGATAAGAACGGCCATGTGCACGCATGCACCGGTGATACGGAGATATTCATCTACCCGGGATATGAATTCCGTTGTATGGATGGTTTGATTACGAATTTTCATCTGCCGGAGTCGACGCTGATTATGCTCGTGTCTGCGTTCGCGGGCAAGGATCATGTAATGAATGCATACGAAGAAGCAGTGAAAGAGCGGTATCGTTTTTTCAGCTTCGGAGATGCCTGCTTGTTTGTGTAGGCGGGAGTCGTTGCGGATGCAATTAATACCGTTGCAGATGCAGTTAATATGCATTATATAAGTTTCGGAATTATAAAAGGTCGCTTATCCGGTTGGATGAGCGACCTTGTTTGTTGTAGTGATATTGTTGTATGAGCAAGGTTATCGGTTCTTGTGATAACGCCTCATAAGCTTTTTAGAAAGCGTGGGCTCCGACTTCGGGACCTGCTTTTTTGCGCGCGGACGTTTCTCCGCAGTGAATACATAGTAGCCGTCGATTTCTTGTACACGAACTCCGCCGAATACGCTTGTCAGCTTGTTTTTGTACCAGTCCAATCGTTTCGTTACCATCACTAGGCGACCACCGATGACCAATCGCTTGTAGCTCGTCTCGATAAAATGCTTCGCGACGGAAAAGTCGGTGTGATAGGGCGGGTTGCTGAGTATTAGCGTAAAGTCCGATTCGGGAATGTTCTCAAACCCGTTGCTTAACCGAATGTCCAGCTCCGGCACATCGTTGAGCAGAGCATTTTCCTTCGCGAGAGCAATAGCGTCTTCCGAGATGTCGCAAAGAATGACACGCTCCGGTGCAAATGCTCGAGCCAGGGAGATTCCTACGATACCATAGCCGCAGCCTAAGTCGAGGATCTTGTCCTGTGAGGTTGGGCTTATCGTGGACAGCATGGCCAGCGTTCCGCGATCAACGGAAGAGGGGGAGAATACTTTATCGTTCGTTTGAAAACGAAAGCTCTCCTCAAAAAGGTTCGCATATATCATAATGACTACTCCAAGGACTCCAGAAAAGCGCAGTTCTTCTGCAACGTGTAGCGCATTGCTTCGGTACCGGGAGCACCGATGGTGTTGCGTTTCTCAACGCAAGTCGTGAGCGAAATGGCTTCGTAGATATCAGCCTGGAATACCGGACTGATGCTCTGGTATTCTTCCAACGTCAGTTCGTCCAAGCTGCAGCTCTTTTCGATGCACAAAAGCACGAG
>JAZODS010000101.1:0-5376 GCA_045597165.1 Lachnospiraceae bacterium
ATCGAATAGAGTGTGCGACAGGCGTTTGAAGCAGGAACTGCTTCGAACGCCTTTTTTGTGCTGTCATAGCGCCCACCACGCGCGAATATGCTTACGACAGAAGCAATGCAGGCGCGAGCTGCAAAGAGGGAGGACGAAGCAGTGAAGGTTCGTTGGCGAAAGATTATGCTGGTATTATTGATGTGTGGGGTGGTGCTTTGCATCGTGCAGGGCATGCGCTACTGGAAGGAGCGCGAGCCGGGCACGCCAAATGTTTCACAAACCGTTTCGGAGGATGGACAGGAGAGCAGCGGGCGCTTGACGAAGCAGTCGCAGGATTGGGGTCTCGCATTTGGCCAAAGCGGCGAGCAGCCGACGGGAAATGCGGGCGTGGACGAGATGAAGCAGTACAACGCGTATTACATGGGAGGCACGGAGGAGAAGGTGATCTATCTGACATTTGACTGCGGCTATGAAAATGGCAACACCGAGGCGATGCTGGACGCGCTGAAGAAGCATGGGGCGACGGCGACATTTTTCGTGGTGGGCCACTATCTTGAGTCGGCGCCGGACCTCGTGAAGCGGATGGTTGCGGAGGGCCACGTCGTCGGCAATCACACGTACCATCACCCCGACATGAGCGGAATCTCGACTCAGGCGGCGTTCGAGGAGGAGCTGCAGCTCGTGCGCGACAAGTACAAGGAGCTGATCGGCGAGGAGATGTGCTACTATTACCGCCCGCCGCAGGGCAAATTCACGACGAGCAATCTCGAGATGGCAAATGCCCTCGGCTACAAGACGTTCTTTTGGAGTCTCGCGTACGCGGATTGGGATCAAAACAACCAGCCCAGCGTGGCAACGGCGATGGAGAAGCTGACCGAGCGCATTCACCCGGGAGCCGTCGTGTTGCTGCACAACACCTCTTCGACAAATGCGGCGATTCTCGACGAGCTGCTGACGATGTGGGAGGAGATGGGCTACACGTTCCGTCCGCTGAGTGACCTGGTCGGAGGCGGACAGTAGCTGCCGACTCGCCCGTCGGCGCGTAACCGTTGTGCCGGTGGCACATCTTACCCGCCGGCGAAAGCGCGACAGTAGCAAAAGTATTGCATTTTCCGATGCCCGTGCTATAATACAGGTGTGATGAGACAATGTCACGCAGTATGATGTGAGAGGTGAATGTACGATTATGAAGACAATTAAGAAAAGCTTGATGATGCTATTGTTGATGCTGTGCCTTCTTTTGATCGGCTGCAGCGATGACATACCCGAGGGTGAGGAAGGCGAAGTGACCGGTACGATCACACCGGAGCAAGACGACGAGACGCCGTCTGCGACGCCGACGGAAGAGCCGACCGAGGCACCGACGCCGACAGAGGAGCCCTCTGCGAATCCGCCCGAGGAAGATCTGACTCCCACGCCGGAGCAGCCCGAGAATACGACTCCGCCTGTGGAGCCGGAGGTGGAAACCCCGAGCGAAATCACTCTGGCCAGAACGTACACGAACATGAACAACGTGTGGTACAATCCGGGCACCGACTGGAAGTATCACAGCGACGTATCGGGTACCATTTTGTACACCTACGGCGACAGCACGGATGAGAACATTTCGTTCTTCGTGCAAAATGAAACCGCCTATTCGGCAGCGGTGATGAAGGCCGCTTACGAAGCCAAATTCACAGAGGTGTACGGAAGCGCCTACGAGAAGACCGAGTACGTAGTGGAGTACGAAGGCAGCAGCTCGATGTTCTCGCTTGATCCGATGAAGTGGAGCGTCTACTCCTACGGCACCGACAATCTGCTCAGCGATTTGATTGGCGTAGACATCTACCTGTATTCCGACGGAGCAACGACCATCTATATCGAAAATGCTTATCTGGACAGCACAGGCGTCAGCGGAGCGATTGAAGAGTTCTTGAAGACGATATTGATCGAAAAATAAAACAGACCCCCAACGGGTGATGGGCTCCGCAAAGCCGACGGCATTTTTCAAAAAGCTGTTGACAGACCGTGCTTGGAGGGCTATAATCTAAGCACAACAGAATATTCCGATGGGGGAGTAGTGGCGCGAAAGCGCGGCAAGTCAACACATTGGTCTTTGACCTGGCTTGTCTTAATCAACGAGACTCATGTATTGCATTATCATTTTTGGTTAGGCTGTACGTGGTGTCTCTGCATTTTAGTATACTAACCGAGCTTGCTGATGCAATGCTCGGTTTTTTTGTTGAATAAAGAAAAGGAAGGTAGAATTCATGTTTCTGAAAATCAACAAAATCAAAAAAGGCTTTGGCGAAGGCGAAAGCAGAGTAGAGGTGCTGAAGGGGATTGACGCGGAAATCGAAAAAGGCGAGATCTGCGTGCTTCTCGGTCCGTCCGGTTCGGGAAAATCCACATTGCTCAACATTATCGGTGGCATCGATAGCGCAGACAGCGGCTACATTTCCATCAACGGCGAAAAAACTGCAGACATGGATGAGAAGGAGCTCACCATTTACCGCAGAAAGCATCTCGGTTATATCTTTCAAATGTACAATCTAATTCCGAATCTGAACATCAAGGAGAACATTGAAGTCGGAGCTTATCTCAGTGACAATCCTCTTGATGTCGACGACATCTTACGCACACTCGGACTTTATGAGCACCGTCACAAGCTTCCGAACCAGCTTTCAGGCGGTCAGCAGCAGCGTACGGCAATCGGAAGAGCAATCGTCAAAAATCCTGACATTCTTCTCTGCGACGAGCCTACAGGCGCGCTCGATTATAATACCTCAAAGGAAATCCTAAAGCTGATTGAAGAAGTGAATAAAAAATACGGGAATACGGTCATAATGGTTACTCACAACGACGCAATCAAGAATATGGCGGACCGAGTGATAACACTGCGTGACGGTATGATTCGCAAGAACTATGTGAACGAAACGAAGACACCTGCAGCAGAGCTTGACTGGTAATCGAAAAGGGGGAACAACAATGAAAAATCCGCTTATGAAAAGACTTCCCCGCGAGTTTAAAAGCGAGCTTGGAAAATACATCGTCATCTTTGCTTTTATGATTATCGTGATCGGCTTTGTTTCCGGCTTTTTGGTTGCGGCGGGAAGCATTATTAAGATTTACGATGAAAGCTTTGAAAAATACAATATTGAAGATGGCAACTTTGAACTGAGTGCCGAGGCAAATGCTTTGACACTGGAAACGATGGAGAGTGACGGCGATGTCAGCATCTATGAGAACTTCTACATAGAGCGTGAGACGGAAGAGGTCGACAGTACGCTGAGAATTTATAAGAATCGCGAGGAGATAGACAGAGTCTGTCTTATGGAAGGCGCGCTTCCTACAGGCGAACGCGAGATTGCCATTGACAGAATGTACGCCGACAACAATTCGCTTAACGTCGGTAGCACACTCACTGTCGGCGGCAAGGAACTGACGGTATCGGGACTTGTGGCACTTTCTGATTACAGCGCACTTTATGCAAGCCCCTCCGATATGATGTTCGACGCAATCAAGTTCGGAGTTGCGGTTATGGCTGACGAAGGCTTTGATGCAATGGGCGAGCTGGGATTGCATTTTAATTACTCGTGGAAATACAATACCGCTCCGACCGATGATATGGAAGCGAAACTGATGTCGGAGGAATTGCTTGAGGTCATTGCGGAAAATGCGATTGTCAAAGCCTACATCCCGATGTATTCAAATCAAGCCATTCAGTTTGTAGGGGGCGATACCGGTAAGGATAAGACGATGTTCGCCGTGTTCTTGTACATCGTTGTGATAATCCTCGCATTTATAATGGCCATTACCACGAACAGCATGATTACAAAGGAAGCGAACGTCATCGGAACACTGCGGGCGTCCGGCTATTCAAGGGGCGAAATCATTCGGCACTATCTTGCGATGCCGATGTTGGTTGTTCTTGTGTCCGCATGTGTCGGAAACATCTTGGGCTACACGGTGTTTGAAAATGCTGCAGAGAACCTTTATTACGATAGCTACAGTCTGCCCACGTACGTGACATGCTGGAATGCCGATGCATTTGTAAGCACCACGGTTATTCCCGTAATCCTGATGTTTGTAATCAATTTTGCAATTGTTGCGTACAAGCTGAGACTGTCACCGCTGAAACTGATTCGTCGCGATTTGAAGACAAGAAAGAAGAGGAAGGCAATAAAGCTGAACTCAAAAATCGGTATTATGCATCGCTTCAGAATGCGAATCATCCTTCAAAATGTGCCCAACTACATCATGATTGTATTCGGAGTCTTCTTCGCCAATATCATCTTGCTGCTTGGCATGGGCTTTCCGCGGTTGCTTGACAGGACGCAGCAGCTCATCTCGGAAAATATGATCTGTGAGTATCAATACATCCTAAAGGCACCCGTGGAAACGGAAAATGCGCAAGCGGAAAAGTACTGCGCCGGCAGTCTTTCCACGATTGAGGGCAGACTGAAGAGCGAAAGCGTTGCAATCTATGGTCTGGAAGCGGAAAGTAAGTATGTCGATGTGGATGCGGGAACCGGTGTGTACATCTCGGAAGCTTACGCACAGAAATTCAGGCTTGAGAACGGAGATACGATTACTCTAAAAGAAGAATTCGGTACAAAGGAATACCGTTTTGAGATTGTCGGCATCTACAACAATCCGACGTCGCTCGCGGTCTATATGGGTAGGGAGCATTTTAACAGAACCTTTGATCATGCCGAGGATTATTTCAACGGATATCTTTCTGACGAGAAGATTGAGGACATCGATGAGCGGTATGTTGCGACAACCATTACCGAAGACGATATGAACAAGGTGGCGCGTCAGCTCAACCATTCCCTTGGTTCGATCTTTGACCTGTTTTATTGGTTTGGATTGATTATGTTTATGCTGATCATCTACTTGCTTTCGAAGATTATCATCGAAAAGAATACGCAGTCGATTTCAATGACCAAGATTCTCGGCTACAGCAATGCCGAAATCGGTGGGCTCTATATCATATCAACAGGCATTGTGGTAATACTTTCGTTCCAGTTGACCATGATTCTTGTGAACAGGATCATGGAATCGGTATGCGAGATAATGTTCTCGGGCTTCTCGGGGTGGATACCTTATGATGTTCCGTTGTCGGTGTTCGTAATCATCATTGTGTCGGGAATCGTAGCTTATGCGTTGATTGCCTATATGCAGTTCCGACGCGTAAAGAAAATTCCACTCGACCTTGCGTTGAAAAATGTGGAGTAAGAACGCAGTGCTCCGCGCAGCTCTGCCGGCTACCACCGCGCACCTTCGCGGAGCCCACACCGACGAGCTCTGCTCGTCTAACACCGCGCAGCCCCGCTGCGCTATCACCGCAGCGCTATGCGCTGCTAACACTTCGCCCCTTGGGCGATAACACCGCGCAGCTCTGCTGCGCTA
>JAZODS010000102.1:0-2067 GCA_045597165.1 Lachnospiraceae bacterium
CCCTGGTGTCCCATCTCGTCCGGAGCCTCCACGTGTATGTACACAAAGTCCTCTCCGCCGTTTATAAGCGCTTCTACGGCCGCCATTGCCTTACCACGGTAATTGGTATGCAATCCGCCATTCGCGCCCTCTACGTCGATATTACGCATTCCTGCGCCTACTGCAATGCCCTTGAGAAGGTCCACTGCGGAAATCATCGCACCGCATTTGCCGGTCTTGTCCGCAAATGCATCCAAAGCCGGTCTCGTGCCCGCTCCCCAGAACCAAATCGAATTGGCCTTATTCAGTCCCTGCGCGGCGCGTGCCACGTTAATCGGGTGATTGTTCAATATCTCATAGCTCTTCTTCTGCATCTCAAGAAGCACTTCATCCTGCGGCAGATACTCCGTCACCTTACGTCCTAAGATGTCGTGCGGCGGCACCAATTCCACAATCGAGCCACGATTCCAAATCAAAAGATGGCGATAGCTCGTTCCTACGTAAAAATGATACCCTTCCCACTCAAGCTCCTTGCGAACCGCCTCAATGAGAATCGCAGCATCCTCCGTAGAAATCTCGGAAGAACTGTGGTCTATGATTGTCTTCTCTTCATACGGCAGCTCATCGTCAGAGAGAGTTACAATGTTGCAGCGAAATGCAATGTCCGTCGGGAGCATATTCACGCCGATGCTCAACGCTTCAAGCGGGGAACGACCGGTATAATATTGCTTCGGGTCGTATCCGAGCACCGCCAAATTCGCCGTATCGCTTCCCGGCTTCATTCCGTTCGGAATCATCGCTGCCAGACCGATCTCCGCGCTCTCTGCCAATCTATCCATAACAGGCGTCTTGGCAACTGCCAGCGGGGTCTTTCCGCCCAATGCCTCAATCGGCTCATCTGCCATGCCGTCTGCCAGCACTACTACATATTTCATACGAACCTCCATGTGCGCACTGTCTTACGAACACAGTGGCGCATTTGCCTTACTCTACACGGATGCGATTGATTACGGAAAATGCACTGCTTACTCGTGCAAACTCGCCTTCCGTCATCATTTCCGTTACAAATGCGAATTCTTCGGGCTTCTCCGGAATTGCCACGGCTTCGGCAATTGCGAACTCAGCCTCTGCGCGCTCCTTCTCTGCCATCGGAACACGAACGAAGAAGCGAATCTCCATCTCTTCCTTGTCACCGAGCACGATGGAATCCTCATCCCAAAGAATCGGAATGTTCACGCCGGGATGCTTTGCTACGTCAATTACGTCGGATACAACCGCGCTGGCCGTAGGCGACTTACCTGCTCCCATTCCGTAGCACATAACGTCACCGAGCATGTTACCACGCACTAGAATTGCATTGAACACACCATTTACCGGATAGAGCGGATTGTCCTTCTGAATCATCATCGGAGAAACCATTGCGTAGATCTTGCCTTCCTTTGCATAGCTCCTGCCGAGCAGCTTAATGCCACGGCCGAGTGCTGCAGCATAAGCAACGTCTTCTGACGTAATACCGGTAATACCTTCGGTATAGATATCCTCGTAGTTCACGTTTCTTGCGTATGCAAGCGAGGTTAGAATTGCGATCTTACGGCACGCATCGTGTCCCTCGATGTCCGCTGCGGGGTTGCGCTCTGCGTATCCGCGAGCCTGAGCATCCTTCAATACCTCATCGAACGAAAGGCCTTCCTCGCGCATCTTCGTCATCATATAGTTCGTCGTACCGTTCAGGATACCGCTTACCTGCTGTACCTCATCTGCGGTAATCGAGCGAATGAACTGACGAATAACCGGAATACCGCCGCCTACGCTCGCCTCAAACAAGAAGTTGCACTTCTTCTCCGCAGCAATACGAATCAGCTCGGCACCGTGCTTTGCCACCAGCTCCTTGTTGGAGGTACATACGCTCTTGCCTCTCAACAGCGCTTCCTTCACATACCGGTATGTCGGATTCACTCCGCCCATTACCTCGGCGATAATCTCCACCTCGGGATCCTCGATAATCGGGCTGTAATCGTGCACGAGATACGGTTCCACCGGATCCCCCGGGAAATCACGCAGATCGAGTACATACTTCACCTCAATCGG
>JAZODS010000103.1:0-24207 GCA_045597165.1 Lachnospiraceae bacterium
GCCGATAACCAAGCCAATCGCATATCGAAGCTTCTCCGGAACGAGCAACATTCCCAGTAGGTAAATGCACGAAAGCACTACGCAACACCATTGCATATCGCGAAGAATTGCCTCGGCATCTCGCTGCTCCTCCATCGCGCGTTCGCTGCCCGCCTCGATGTAATCAAGCACCTCATCCGGATCCTCAAGCAGTTCCTCCGCTTGCTCTTTCAAGAGCTGCTCGTCCTGCTCCTCGGGAGAAATGTATTCCTCGGGGTCGTCTCGGAACATCTCTGCAAGCACTTGTCGCATTCCCTGCTTATTGTTCCTTCTACTCATGGTCGACTCCCTTATCCTCGCCGTCGCGAGCTTTCTTCCACTGCTCAAATGCAGCCTCGGCTTCCAGTCGCTTCGTATCAACCGCTTGCACCGTCGCCTTCTCTGCTTCCGGCTCCGTGTCGGTATACCCTTTGACCAAGCGCCAAACACCTTGATATCCCGCTACAATCCCTGCGAACAAGAACACCAGCATGATCCACGGCGTTGTTCCCAAAAACCGATCCAAGAAGTATCCGATGACTCCTCCGACCGCAATCGGCGCCAACATGCTGTAGCTGATTTGCGATATCAGCATCACACCCTTGACTGTGTCTCGACCTTGCTTTCGGCGGTCACTTTTTCTCTGCATTTTAGCACGTTCCCTTCTTTGTGGACAAAATCAGAGCCAAATCTACACCAAATACTATCATACCACAAAAACAATGTTTTTGTCTACACGTAATTCGGACAAAACGAAAAGTTTTTGAGTTTATTTTTCCCGCTTTCCATGGTATAATACTTCTTAATAAATCAAATGCTTTTACACCCGATCAGGCCGCTGAATCACGGAGGTTTCTCATGGATTTCTCTCGCATTTTCCGCAAGCGCTATTACCCACAGGAATGTGTCTTATTGAAGGACGATCTCATTCTTTACGAGAGCTCGGAAGTCCTTGTGACTTCATGGCGCTGTCTTCGTCCCAGAAAGGACCGTGCCGGCGGAATTTCTGCGTATTTTTCGGCCGACGGGTTTAAGGTCAGCAAATTCATCGACCACTCCGGGCAACTCATTCATTGGTACTGCGATATCATTTGCTGCGTTCCGCATCCCGAGGGCGGTACTATATTTGAGGATCTCTTAGTGGACGTTGTTGTCGAGAAGGACGGCTCCGTCTATGTCCTCGATCTCGATGAGGCTGCACAGATGCTGTCGCTCGGCGTCGTCACGCCCGCTCAGCTTTCCGACTGTCTGGCTAAGACCGACCGTCTTCTTCGCATCATTTACTCCGGCAAGTTCCACCGAATTACCGAGTGGATCGAAAAAATAGAGGCCGGATGTTCTCCGGCCCCTGGGGTTACTCTTACTCAGCTTCTATCTGATTGATTCGTGCAATGTGACGTTCCTCTCCGGAAAATGCGGTGTCGAGCCACGTGTCAACGATCATAATCGCCAATCCCGCTCCGACTACTCTTCCGCCCATTGCAAGAACGTTCGTGTCGTTGTGAAGTCTCGTTGCTTCCGCACTGAATACATCGTGGCAAAGTGCACAACGAATTCCCTTCTGCTTGTTCGCCGTAATCGAGATTCCGATTCCGGTTCCGCAAATCAAGATTCCCTTCTCGCACTCACCCGACTGAATCGCCTTCGTTACGCGCTTTGCGTAGATCGGATAGTCCGTTGCCTTCGGCGAATCCGTTCCGAAATCCTTGTACTCGATTCCTCTCTTCGTCAGATGCTCCTTAATCTCCTGCATCAACTCATAACCGCCGTGGTCACATCCCAATGCTATCATATGCTACCTCTTTCCGCGCATCACGCGCTATGTATTTGTATGTGTGTTATACTTCGTTACGCCGTACAGCCACCTGTCCTCGAGCGTTACTCCTCGGCTCCGATATACTCGTGCTCGAAAAGCAGCTCTAAGCCTTCAAATGCATCATTTTTCTGCTCCACCTCTAACTGGGTGATGGCCTTGCGCATCATACGGCTCATGTCGCGGAAGCAAAGCTCATACGCCTCAAGCTCCCCTCCATAAGGATTATACACGTCTTTGTTCTCTCCTGCAAGTGCTTGTAGCGTACAATTCGGTACTTGCGGAAATCTTCTTCGGAATCGCTCGCAATCCGATTCGCTCATCGCGATGACGAGCGTGTGGTCCGTCAACTCCTTGTCGCGGAGCTCGGTGCTGACCTCTCGCAAAAGCGGCAGTCCGTGATGCTCCAATATCGCGGCAACCTTACTGTTGCACGGTGCCGGAAACAGCACTACCAGTCCCCTCGACGCCACGTGTATCGGTTCGCCTTGGTACAGATCGGCGAACAGACTTTCCGCCATGGGACTCAAGCTTGTATTGTCATTACAAAGAAAAATGATCTTATCGAATCGCATACTTCTCCTCTTATCTTCCGCAGCTTCGTCGCTAAGTTCTTCCGCAGCCTCGTCGCCAAGCGAAATCCTCCTTCGCCGTGCGAAGCATTTTCCGACGTTTGCGCCTTTACTCGGCCTTCTCCACGTGGTATCCCGCAGCCTTGATCAGTCGGTTCATAATCGCCAGTCCGATGCCTTCCTCGGAAAAGCACTCGCCGAAGATGAAATCCGCGCCCATATGGTCAAATGCTCGCAACGTATCGAACAGCGCCGCTGCAATGTGTGCCTCCTCATGTCGTCCGCCGACGCTTCGAACCTCGAAGCCGGGATACGAATCCTTCGTCTCATCCGACGCAAGAATCGCCACCTTATAACCGTCCTCGCGACAGCGCGTCGCCTCCTCAAGAACTCGCTTTACGACCGCCTCCTGGCTTCCCTCGTAAATCAACAGCTGACCCTTAGGCGCATAGTGACGGTATTTCATGCCGGGAGCCTTCGCCACAACGTTATCATCCTTTTGGCGTCTCAACACCGCAGGGTCATATTCCACCGTGGGAAGCACCTCTCTCAGCTCCTCAATCGTAATGTATCCGGGGCGCAACACAAGCGGCACCTCTCCGGTCAGGTCGACAATCGTGGACTCGATTCCGATTTCCACCGCACCGCCGTCGAGAATCAACGGAATGCGCCCGTTCAGATCCTCCATTACGTGCTCCGCTCTCGTCGTGCTCGGCCTTCCCGATGCATTTGCACTCGGCGCCGCAATGTAGATTCCGCTCACCTTCAAAAGCATGGCCGCAATCGGGTCACTCGGCATACGAATCGCAATCGTAGAAAGCCCTCCCGTAGTCGCCGCAGGCACGCACGCGCTCTTCTTAAGAATCATCGTCATCGGGCCCGGCCAAAAACGCTCTGCCAGTGCATACGCCTCGTCCGGCACATCCTCCGCCAGCTCCTCGAGCGCACTCAAATCGCAAATGTGCACAATCAGCGGATTGTCCGACGGACGTCCCTTTGCGGCATAAATCTTCGCAGACGCTCCGGCATCCAGTGCATCGCCGCCGAGACCGTATACCGTCTCCGTCGGAAATGCCACGAGCTCACCGGCCCGCAGAAGAGCCGCGGCCTCAGCCACATCCTGTTCGCTCAGCGACTCGCGCGAGCAAGTCACCATCTTCGTAATCATCGTCTTTCCTCCATCCTATGACGTCGCACGCTTTCGCGTACGAAGCCACAATTTGTCCTCCTCGGACACCCGAAAGGACTCTATCATCTTTTGAATCGCTCGGTTGTGAATGACCGGAGCGAGTCTTTCTTCCTCAATCAACACTCGTGTTTCCGCGGGGAACTTCGCATACGCCGTTGCGACTGCCCAAGCAATCCCCATATCCGCATAATACCCCTCATGAGGCATGTTCGTCAAGGCGGAAAGCACTTTCTCTATGTAGTCCGGTTGCAAATAGTGGCTCATCATCAGTACCGCCGCCACTCTCTGCTCGTATTCCTTCGACGACACCAGCCCGGGCGCAATCAAGGCATCCCACACTTCTTCGGGATACCGTCTTGCCAGCTTGAACGTCTGACAGAACGTATCGCTCACCGACCAATTCGTTATATACGGTACAAATGCTTTGGCAAAATGCAAGATCTCCCGCAAATCGCCCTTCGCGTATCCGATGACCATAGCAGCCAGCGTAATCTCTTCAAAAAAATAATCCTTCTGCCCCAAAATCTCAAGTCGGTCCGCCTCTGCTTCTCTCATACTGCGAAGCATGCTTCCGAAATCCCCCGCTGCCATCAGCTTTGCCTGCTTACGAAGCTTCGGAAGACGCACGCCGAGCATCGGCTCCACACCGGGAATCAACCCCGAAGTAAAATCGCGATACTTCTCTTCCGCCTCATTGCGCAACCATATCAGACACTCTCGATATTCCATCGCTTCCTCCGCTCATAAAGAATTTCGGGGCATTTCCCGTGGTTCCAACCATCCCCGTTGTTCTGGGGCTCGCGCACAAGCCCACCGGCCACAAACCGACAAAAAGACAGTCACACAACGTGCCGTCATGTGACTGTCTATATTCGCTGATATATTTACTCGTCTATCAGTCCCAATCACGATCCGGCATGTAGTAGTACTCCTTGTGAGTTCCTACGTACTTGTACGCCGGACGAATGATCTTTCCGTTATTAATGATCTCTTCCAAACGGTGTGCTGCCCATCCGCTCATACGAGAAATTGCGAAGATAGGCGTATACAATTCTTCCGGAATACCAAGCATATCGTACACGAAACCGCTGTAAAAGTCAACATTTGCACAGAGAGGCTTGAACAGATGACGATGCTCTGCGATAACCTCCTTCGACAGACGCTCAACCGTCATATAAAGCTCCAGCTCCTCGGTACGTCCCTTTTCATGAGCCAGCTTAATTGCGTACTCCTTCAGGATAACCTCACGAGGATCGGAAATCGTATAGATGGCATGGCCCATTCCGTAAATCAAACCGGTATGGTCAAATGCTTCCTTCTTCACTACCTTCGTCAAGTACTCACGAATCTTCGCTTCGTCCTTCCAATCTCCGACGTACTCCATGAGCTCGCGGAACATTTGGCGAGCCTTCACATTGGCACCACCATGACGGAAGCCCTTGAGCGATGCAATCGCAGCTGCCGTAGCCGAATACGTATCCGTACCGGAGGAGGTTACTACGTGCGTGGTAAATGTGGAGTTGTTACCGCCACCGTGCTCGGAATGCACTACGAGACAAGCATCCAACACCTTTGCCTCCAGTTCGGTAAACTGTCCGTCCGGACGAAGCATTGCCAAAATGTTCTCCGCCGTAGAATAATCCGGGCGAGGGTTACGAATGATCAAGCTCTCGTCCATGCGATAGTGCAAGTAAGACCAATATGCATAAATCGAAATAACCGGAAGCTTAGCAATGAGGTTGATGGACTGCTTCAATACATTGGCCGCATCGATATCGTCCGCATTTTCATCATAAGAATAGAGCGTGAGAATGCTCTTCTGCAAGCTGTTCATAATGTTACCGCTTGCCGCCTTCATAATAACGTCTCGGATGAACTTGTTGGACAACGTCTGGAAGTTCGTAATCAACTCAACAAAGCCCTTCAGCTGCTTCTCATTCGGAAGCTCGCCGAACAGGAGCAGATATGTAGTCTCCTCAAATGCATAGCGACGGTTCTCAAAGCCCTTCACCATCTCCTGCACATCGTAGCCCTGATAATACAGCTTGCCTTCTGCGGGCACCTTCTTACCATCAATTCGCTTGTTCGCCGTAACGTCGGAAATCTCCGTGAGTCCGGTCAATACACCGGCACCGTTGGAATCACGCAGACCACGCTTTACGTCATACTCAAGATAAAGGTTCTGATCAATCACACCGGATTTCATACACTCATTCAGCAGGAAATCAAATACTTCCTGAGACTTCTCATCCATATGAATCATAGACAAACTCATAACATCCCTCCTAGCCCTGCGACGCAGGTATTTTGTATACATGAATACGATTGTTCTTTTATAGTGACATACTATACACCAGTTTCCTTGTCTTTGCAAGCATTTTTTCAGAGAAAATTGCGCAGCGGAGCTAGCGGTGATGGCCAGCGGAGCTGGCAGTGGTAGCAGCACTGCGTGCTGCGGTGTTAGTCGGCTCCGCCGACAGTGTTAGCGCAGCGAGGCTGCGCAGTGATAGCAGCGCGATGTGCTGCCGGTGTTAGTCAGCTTCGCCGACAGTGTTAGCAGCACTTCGTACTGCGGTGAAGCTCCGCGCTCTTAGCACGTATCACCGCGCCCCTATGGGCGCTAACACCGACGACCTTGTCGGCTAACACCGCGCTGCGTGCAGCGCTAACACCGACGAGCTCTGCTCGTCTATCACCGCGCCGCAAAGCGGCGCTATCACTCCTCTTCGCCATCAAAAAAGCCACCCCATGTCCAATCGACCGGATGGCTTTGTTCTACTCTATTCTATATCTTGGCTATCGGTAAAGATTTCTCCACTCGAGGTCGCCGTTGTTCATTCCCTTTAGTATCATCTCTGCGGTTGCAATGTTCGTTGCCAGCGGAATGCTGTACTCATCGCAAAGCGGAATGACGTTGTTGAAGGGCTGCATCTCATACATCGTGTGCTCGGGACTGCGCAAGAAGATTACCATATCGATCTGATTCTGCTTAATCATCGTTGCGAGCTGCTGCTCTCCGCCGAGGCTACCCGACAAAAACTTATGCAAATGGAGATTCGTCGCTTCCTCAATCATACGACCCGTAACTCCCGTAGAATACAGCTCATGCTTGCACAAAATGCCCTTGTACGCAATACACAGATTCTGCATCAAAATCTTTCTCGTGTCATCCGCAATCAAGCCGATATTCATACCCGTTACCTCACTTTCCCCATGCTACCTTCCGTGGTATATGTAATATCACTCTCACAATATACCACATAGAACACTCTCTCGTCAAGAAAATGCCCTTCTGTTTTTGCGTTTTCCTCGTCGCCTACCATCTGTCGAGGGCAAAATGCTATAGAATCCGTCGCAATATGTGCATTTTCTCATCGCGATGCAATTCGTAGCGTGCGCGCGCCCTACCGAAGTCGCTCTCGGCGCATTCAGTGCTGTCGATACGCCTCCACTCCGGCCGCTATCGCCTCTGCCACCTTCCACTGATAATCTTCCTGCAAAAGCAGCTGCTCCTCGGACGTGCTCGACAAAAAGCCGCATTCCACAAGCACAACCGGCGGCGTTGTGTTTCGAAGAATGTAGTAATCGTCGTTGGCCTTTGCCTTGCGATGATTCGCCGGGTCCATGCACAGAAGCTCTGTCTGAATCGACTCCGCCAGCCGTTTCCCCTCTGCCGAGCTACTATAATAAAAGGACTGCGCGCCGCGCACCTCTTCACTCGGGTAACTGTTCTGGTGAATGCTGATTACACAGGTCGCTCCGGCTTCGTTCATAATGGCCACTCGCGCCTTCATATCCGCCAGCTTCTTTCCCGATGTCTCATCTGCATACAGGCCGTTGTCGTCGCTTCTCGTCATGACTACCACATAACCGTTCCGACTCAGCACCTCGCACAGCTTGTACGAGATCGCGAGATTCACTTCCTTCTCCTTCGTGCCGAGAGTTCCGACCTTGCCGGGATCCGCTCCGCCGTGTCCGGCATCTATCACAATTACGTCCCCGTTCAGCTCCGTCTCGTAGCGTTCGCCATCCTCGCCGTAGTACGTTACGACATCGCGGCTACCGAAGCCAAATGTTCCGCCGTACTCCTTCCACACCGTCGTCGTCTGCTCCGCGAGCCAGACAGACAAGGAAAGAAAAAGGATAGCGAGCAAAAGCCATCGCGCTGCCTTCATACGCAGTCTCCGACCTTTTTTCCCTATCCTATGATTTCTGTTATCGCAATATGTCAGCCCACTTCGCAAATTCCACCATAGCCGTACGCCGGCTTACTCCGCATATTCCGCCATAGGCATACGTCGGCTTACTTCGTGAATTCCTTCAGCAGCGGCCATACGTCCGAGGACTCGAGGCCCAGCTTCCAGCCGGATACGCCCGCGAGCGAGTTGTCCTTCATAATCTGCAGCTTGTGGCGAAGCGACTCCACGTCCTCCAGCCAAACCTGGTACAGAACGTCGTCCTGCTTAACCTCTCCGTAATACTGCATGCACTGCTCGTCCCAAACAAATTCACCGCCATTGCTCGTGATGAATTTCTTCATCGTAGACATGCCGCCGGCTTCGCTCGATACCGTGGGAACACCGTCTACGGTCTTCGTAGTCCATTTTCTCGTAAAGAAGGGAACGCCGAGAACGAGTCTGTCTGCCGGCACCTTCTTCATTGCCGCCTCCATACCGTTCTTCACAAACGGCAAGGACGCTACGGAGCCCGCTACCGCGGACGAACCGTGATGCTCATCGTATGCCATAATCACAACATAGTCTACTACTTCGCTCTGACTCTTAAGGTCGTAAAATGCATTAGCCGCGGTCGGCACATACACATCGGTCGACAACACCAAATCGGCCTTTCTGCACTCCAAATACAGCTCGCGCAGGAACTGAATGTAGTGCGGACCCGACTCTACCGTAATATACTCGAAATCCACGTTGATTCCGTCGGCACCAACCTCGGTAACCTCCGCAATCAGGTTGTTGATTAAGTTTCTTCTTGCATCTGTGCTCGAAAGCAGCTCAATACCGGGCACACCGGGTGTGAAGTCATTCACAAGCGCCCACACATCGATACCGGCCGCATGCGCCTCCGTAACGTATGAGCGATTTGCAAAGGAGGTAATACCACCATTCACATCCGAAACCGCAAACCACGTCGGCGACACTACATTGATTCCGTCCGTGCCCTTCAGCACCTTGCGCAAATCCGAGCCACCCTGCTCTGCGAACACCTGATGCCATACCATCTGAATCGTACCGTCAAATGCTTTGTGCACATATTCCGGCTCCACCAGCTCGCCCTTCGCAAGCTCCTCTGCGAAGGTAGAAATCACGTCGTCCTTGACATAACCGAAATGTCCGTCCGCCGTTACTACCTGCGTAAAACCGCCCGTGCTCACACCGTTGCCGTAGTACACAACATCGCCAACCGACAACTGCTTCACAATCGACTGCGTAATCGCCGCACCGGTACGCATCTGCGCCTCCTGCTGCGACTGCACGGTCGCCTTCTGCACAACCGCTCCGTCCGCAAACGTCAGCACTCGCATCGGATTGGTAAAGAGGGTCGTTACGATATCGCAATATTTCTTCGCCAGGTCATACGATACATAAAAAATGCCGTCTCGGCTAATCAACTGACTGACAGCGTCCTCCACGGTCGCATCCTTCTCCCGATGTCTCGGAAGGTCCGGCCAGAAATACAAAATCGTCTCTGCATTCGTAATGATCAACTGCTCCTCTTGCACATTCCAGTAAAAACGCCCATCCCAGCGCTTCACCTCATCCATCGGAATGTAGAGCACGCCATTCTCCACAAGACCCTTCTGCTCACTCACGATACCGTTCGTAATCAAAAGCGCCTGCGTGTCCGTCAGACCATAATATTGCGTTGCATCTGCCATCTCCGTCGACGCCTGCTCGCCCTGCGGCTCTTCCTTAAGCAAGCCTTCCGTGCTGCATGCGGTCAACGATAAAAGCAACAAAATGACCAACGCACCTAACATTATCTTTCGTCCCATGTATACAACTCCTTCTCGTCTGCCGTGCCGTAAATGCACGCACAGATTCCTCCTCATTGTATCACATCTTACGAAGAAAAGAAACCCCTTTTGACAGGTTGTGTGGTTTGCGCAAATGCATTGTAATTACGGGGTTTCTCTTCTTCTTTTCCGACAGCACCCTGCCGATTTTTCTTAGTGATCCTACCTCTCCGGTGCATAATCTCCTGCGCCGACATACGCAGAAGAGATTCCAATTTGAATAGGTGGTAAACCTTGAGATATACTACAGAAAGAAACGTCTAGACCCGGAGCCGTTTTTTATTAACGACTCAACTTCAGAGTGCCCGTCGGTAAGATCTCGCAAAGGCACCTACAGTAAGGCTTCTTTGCTGTTTGTGGACACCTAAAGTATAGAGCATTTTCCTCTTGCAAATCCATTGATGAAAGCACCAAAGCTCGCATAGAATAATCTCGCGAAGATGCAAGGGAAGCCGACGTTTCGGGCATTTGGTTATGCAATTTTCACAATTTCTCCATTGACTTTAGTGCACATTTCACGTATACTTCAAGCATACCGGAACCGACCAAGAAAGGAGCTATTGCATGAAGATTGAACGCATTAACGACAATCAGATACGTTGTATTTTAAGCAAGCAGGACCTTCGCGACCGAAACCTGCAGTTGAGCGAATTTGTGTACGGCTCCGACAAGGCTAGGGAGCTGTTCAGCGATATGATGCAGAAGGCGTCAACGGAATGTGCCTTCGAAGCCGAGGATACGCCTTTGATGATTGAGGCGATTCCGACCTCGCCCGACTCCCTGATGCTGATCATTACGAAGATTGATAATCCGGAGGAGCTGGATACCCGCTTTTCCTCCTTTACCCCTTACCACGATGACGAGGAGACGGACGAGAGCGAGGCACCCGAGGTTGCCGAGACGACCTCTCCGTTTGCCAGCAAGATGCTCGATCATCTGCAGCAGATTACCGGCGATTTTCTTTCTAAGCTGAAGCAGACCAAGGCTCCGACAACCGCCACTCCTGCCGAAAAGGAAACTCCGGCTCGCATCGAGCCGACCGCCGACGTGGCTAAGGCATTTTACTTCCGTTCCTTTGAGGATTTGACGTCCTATGCTAAAATCGTCGGACGCATTTACACCGGTGAGAGCTCGCTTTATAAGGATACGACCGGTCGTGGCTATGTGCTCTGCTTAGAGCCCGGAAGCGTTGACGCCGTACAATTCAACAAGGTATGCAACATCGCTTGCGAATACAGCACGATGGCCGAGCGCGCAACGATTCCTTACTACCGCGAGCATTATCAGTGCATTCTCGCCGATCAGGCCTTGGCGAACTTGATTGCTTAATCAGACAAGCAACGAACAATTACACACATTTGCGCAACGCGCTGAAAAAAAGAAACCGGAGATGCTCTCTCCGGTTTCTTTCATCTTCTTAGAATCGAACCACTGTTTCGTTCTACTTACTGTCATACTGATTCGCAAGCAAATGCAAATTACTTGTTAGCCTCAAAATGAGCGTTAATCTTAGCTACCAACTCTTCCGGATCGATTCCGTGTACCATTGCAGCCTGCTCGATGGACTCGCCCTGTGCAGAAGGACAGCCAACACAATGCATACCTGCCTCCACCAAAATCGGCACTACGTTCATATCCATGCGAAGAATCTGACCAATCGTCATGTCCTTAGTTATCATTACAAAGCACCTCGTTTCTGAAAAATAATAGTAATTCGGGCTCCGGCACATGCGACACCGCCGCCTACGCTCGCGGCTTGTCCGGCCGACAAAAGGAACCCTGCACATAGTATATCACATTTTGCATTTTCGTCAAGTGGCTGTATCTACCTGCTCTCGCTCGCAAAAATGATCGAAATAGTGTATTTTGCATTTACTATCATTCCCAGATTAATTTTGAAAATATGTATTGTATTCTTGTTCGATTTGCGATAGAATAGAGGCGAAGCAAAGGAAATGCGCTTCAACATATCGATTTTAGGAGGATACAATTATGGCATATGTAATTACCGATGCTTGCCTTAGCTGTGGTGCTTGTGCATCCGGATGTCCCGTAGATGCAATTAGTGAAGGCGATAGCAAGTACGTTATCGACGCTGACGCTTGCTTGGATTGCGGTGCTTGCGCAGGAACTTGCCCGGTGGAGGCAATTGTTGAGGGTTAATTGAAACCTAACTACAAGATAAAAGTAACACGGTGTTTCTTACGAGACACCGTGTTTTCTTTTTGTCTATTCGCGCAGGAAAATGCTCCGCCTCCCTATGTACTCTCACTCCGCCGTCCGCTTAAACAATCCGAACGCACGCTTCTGCTTCGCTTCCACCGCCGTAGGGCTTGGGGCCTTTGTCACGGCAACCTCACCGAGCATTTCTCTGCGGTAGCCCGAAAGAGCCTGGTCAAGCTTGCGATAGTGTGCCTCCTCTCGCTCCTCTCTGCGGCGCATCAGATGGTCCATCTCTCTCACAACAGAGTCGGTCACGGTATAATTGATTCTTCTGCTCAGCTCCTCGCTGTTTTGCTTCATCGCATCGTATACGATGTCCGTCATCAGCTTACGGAATTGCTCCATCTTCTCGGCCGGCTTGTCCTGCATGGTAGCCACCACCTCGGCCTTCTCACTTTTTCCGCGCTTGGCAACCGGTTCGGTAGCTTCCCCCTTCCCGCGCTTTGCAAGCAACTCGGTAGTGTCTCCGTTTACGCTCTTTGCGGCCGTCTCGGCATTTCGCTCAAGCAACTGCTTGTCCGTCGGCCCGGCACTGACCACCGGCTCGGCACTGACTACCGGCTCTCTTAATAACGCCACACGCTCGTGACCGCCGTCAAATGTCGCGTCCAAGCGCTTCAGACCCATCGCATCGTCAATGCGATCTCGCAGCTCCAGCAGCTTCTCCGCCGGCAGCTCCTCAACTCGGTAAATGTCCTGCAGCACCATCTTAATTGCGCTCATGCGAAAGCCTTTCGTGCGCAGGTTTTGTATGGAGCGAAAGAGCATCAGCTCTTGACGTCGATAATAGCGGAGTCCACGCTCATTTCGCGGGATATCGAGCGCAAGCTCTTCCTCCCAGTATCGCAGCAGGTGCGGCTCCACGTCTACCTTTTTCGCTATTTCCGCAATGGTGTAATGTCGTTCTCCCATAATAGTACAACCTCCGTTAACATAATAATAACTTGTACGCCATTATTTTACAGCCATCAACGTAGGGTTGCAATCCTCTTAGGGCATTTTCATAAAAAATCATCCGCCGCGTTTCTGCGGCATTCTTCATAATTCCACAGACCCGGGCGGATGCTTTGTTTCGTATTAATGATCTCTTTGCAGGTTAACGAACTTGGTGAGCTCGGACATCCATCCAAGCTTGACCGTGCCGGTCGGACCGTTTCTCTGCTTACCGATGATGATCTCGGTAATGCCCTGCTGGTCCGTATCCTTGTGGTAATACTCATCACGATAGATGAACATAACCACGTCGGCATCCTGCTCGATTGCTCCGGACTCACGCAAGTCGGACAGCATCGGGCGCTTATCCTCACGTCCCTCTACCGCACGCGACAGCTGCGAAAGCGCGATAACCGGACAGTTGATCTCTCTTGCCAGTGCCTTCAGGGAACGGCTGATCTCGGAAATCTCCTGCTGACGCGACTCCGTCTTCTTTCCGCCGCTCATCAACTGCAAGTAGTCGATGATGACAAGCTGCAGATTCTTCTCCAGCTTGAGCTTGCGGCACTTGGAACGAAGCTCGGCAATCGTAATACCGGGCGTGTCATCAATGAACAACGCCGAATCGCCGATGACTCTCGCACTCGTTACGAGCTCCTGCCACTCGGCATCCTCCAGCGTACCGGTACGAATGCGCTGTGCCTCTACGTGTGAGTGCATCGCAAGAATACGGTTCACAAGCTGAACCTTGCTCATCTCGAGACTGAAGATTGCAGTCGGAATCTTATTCTTAACCGCAATGTGCTCTGCGAGGTTCAATACAAATGCCGTCTTTCCCATAGACGGACGTGCCGCAATCAGAATCAAATCCGAAGGCTGCAAGCCTGCCGTCTTATAATCCAGTTCGATAAAGCCGGTCGCAATACCGGTAACGGAGCCCTTGCTTCTGGCCGCCGCCTCAATGCCCTCAAGCGCCGAAACGACAATCTCGCTAATGCTCGTCATCGCGCCGCTCTGCTGTTCCTGGAAGAGCGCGAACAGCTCCTTCTCCGCATTGGTGAACAGCTCGTCGGGAGCTTCCTTATCGAGATAACACGTATTCGTCAGCTTCTCGGAAATCTTAATAAACTGACGAAGTCTTGACTTCTCCTTCACAATGCCGGCGTAATGCTTTACATTTGCCGAAGTGGGCACCATCTCAACCAGGTTACTGATGTACTCGAGCGAGCACAGCTCCTCCGGAATCTGACGTCCACGCAGCTTCGCCTGCACCGTAATAAAGTCCGCCTCAACGCCCTCCTGGTACAGCTCGGTCAGCACTTCAAAGAAAATGCCCATCTGTCGCTCATAGAAATCCTCGCCTCGAAGAATCTCCATCGCTGCCACAATCGCCTCTTTGTCCATCATCATCGAGCCGATGACCGAGTGCTCCGCTTCCAGGTTGTGAGGTTGAATTCGTTTGATTAACGCCTCATCCATTGGTCTAGTTTCCTTCCACTTTTACCGTAAGCTCTGCCGTTACCTGCGGGTGAAGCTTCACAGCCGCGGTAAAGGTTCCTTCGTTTCGAATCGTTGTGCTAAGTACAAGCTTCTTCTTGTCGATGTCCAAGCCGAGCTGCTCCTTCATTGCCTCGGAAATCTCCTTCGCGGACACCGAACCGAATACTCTTCCGTTCTCGCCGGTCTTAATTCCACACTTAACGGAGCTTCCGTTGATCTTCGATGCCAGCTCCTGTGCCGCATCCAAAAGCTCCTTCGCATGCTTTGCCTCAGCCGCCTTCTGCAGCTTCAAATCGTTGAGGTTCTTCGCATTGGACTCTACCCCGAGCTTCTTCGGAAGGATGAAATTACGAGCGTAGCCATCGCTAACCTTCACAATCTCGCCCTTCTTACCAAGCGACTTTACATCCTGTAATAAAATGACCTCCATTATATCTCACCTGTTCCTTTCATCTTCGTCAATACTTCTCTTACGCGTTGCATAGCCTCGTTAATCGATACACCCGTAAGCTGTGCACCCGCTACGCTCATATGGCCGCCGCCACCGAGCTTCTCCATAACAACCTGTACATTGAGCTCATCGATCGAACGAGCGCTGATGAACACCTTGCCCTTGTTGTCGGTAAATACGAACGAAGCCTTGATGCCACTGATCTCAAGCAGCTCATTTGCCACCTGCGCTCCGAGAATCGTAGGCGACTCCACTCCCTGTGCATCGCATACGGCAAATGCGTACTGGTTCATGAAGAACTCCGTTCCCGAAATTGCCTTCGCCTTTTCGAGATATTCGTTCATATCACTTCGGAATGCCTTGCGAATACGCGTTACATCCGCACCGTTGCGTCGCAAATACGCAGCCGCTTCAAAGGTACGCACACCCGTCTTCGTCAAGAAATTGTTCGTATCAATCATAATGCCCGCGTACATTGCCTCTGCCTCGAGCGGACGCAGCTTCAAGCCGTCACCGATGTACTGCAAAACCTCCGCAACAAGCTCACATGCCGAGGATGCGTACGGTTCAATGTAGGACAGCGCAGCATTTTCAATCGAATCACCGGTTCTGCGGTGATGGTCGAGCACGATGACCTGCGGAATCAAATCAAACAGCTCCGGACATTCCGTGATGACCGGTCGATTGACATCCACTACAACGAGCAGCGAATCCGCCGTCGCCAGCTCCTGTGCACGCAACGTGCTGATGACCATGCTCTCCTCGTAATCCGGATTGTTCAAAAACTTCGAAACCATCGGACGCAAAGCGCTTCCGATCTCGTTGAGCACGATGTACGCCCTCTTGCCCAAATGCTTTGCAATACGGTAGATACCGACTGCCGCACCGAAGCAATCCACGTCGCCGTTCGAGTGTCCCATGATAAAGATGTCTTCCTTACCCTCGATGAACTCGCGAAGTGCGTGTGCCTTTACTCGCGCCTTAACTCGTGTATTCTTTTCTACGGACTCACTCTTTCCGCCGTAGTAGGTGATGTTGTCGCCATCCTTGATGACAACCTGGTCACCGCCACGACCGAGCGCCAAATCCATCGCCGCACGAGCGTACTCATAGCCCTGCGTATACGTGGAGGCGTTGATACCGAGTCCGATACTGATTGTAATGCTTGTCTCCGATGCCGTTCCGAGACTGACGGCACGTACCTCATCGAGAATGGAGAACTTGCTCTCATTCAGGCTCGCGAGGTAACGGTTCTCAAATACGAAGAAGTACTTGTCCTTCTCAATCTTTCGAATGATTGCATCGATTCCCTGCATGTACTTCGTAATCTTACGATCTACCAACGCCGTAAGCAACGAACGCTTTACTTCCTCTACGGAATCGAGCACCTCTTCGTAATTGTCGATATACAAAAGTCCGACGATCTGTCTGCGGTCGAAATTCTCCTGCTTCAAGCGCATAATCTCCGTCTCGTCGTACAAATATGCGGCAATCAATCTCTGCGTTCTTCCTCTCGAATCCGCAAGCTCGAGTGCCTGCAGCTCCTCCTGGAATTCCGGCGTATGCATCAGACGCAATACAACACGGCACATCTTGTCGCCGACGCGCGTCAAGTAATTTCTCTCCTCGCCGTCGTGCTTCGGAAGGGAAAATGCCTTCACATCCGTCAAAAGCTCGCGAATGGGATAGCCCACGCGGTCCTTGCCGCTCAAATCGCAAAACTCATCGTTGCACCACAAAAGCACGCCCTCCGCATCCATCACGGCATACGGAATTCGCAGCTCCTTCACCATCTTGTGCTGTACCTGCGCGTAGTCCATCGCGAAATCCACGTAGTCGCGCAAAATGTGCTTCTTACGCAGCACGTACATCACAAATGTCACAACAAAATATAAAACACCGGCGACAAACACGAGCATCGCCGCACTCTTATCAATTGCCAGCAAAATGCACGCCGTAACCACCCACAATGCGGTCAAAAAAACGGGCCACAGCAAGTACATCTTAAGCTTTCCTTTGACTTTTCGACTCATCTTCAAGGCTCTTCCTCCGAATTCCGTGTCGTTGTCTTTCTCACACCATCGTCGCTCCGTACCGTCGATTCCATCGGCCGACAGGCACACGAGCGTATACATTATTATTTTATCATGATTGCATGCAAAATAAAAGCATTTTTTCGCCGGACATTTTCCCGCTTCGCTGTGCGGTATCGTGTGCACAAAAAAATTCCCCGCAGAACCCTGCGGGGAATGTAACTGACATATTAGTCCGTCGTGTACGGCATCAATGCTACGTGACGTGCTCTCTTAATAGCGGATGTCAAAGCTCTCTGATGCTTTGCACAAGTGCCGGTAATTCTTCTGGGAAGAATCTTACCTCTCTCAGAGATGAACTTTCTAAGCTTAGCGGTATCCTTGTAATCGATACCTGCACCGCTCTTATCTGCACAGAATACACATACTTTCTTTCTTCTGCGAACTACTCTCTTTCTCAAAGGAGCTTCGCTCTTATCGCCCTTATTGGTCTTATCGAAAGCCATGGTCGTCTACCTCCTATCCAATTCTTATGAAGCAAATGGAATCGCTTGCTTCGTCGTCTGCTTAGTTAAATGGCAACTCCTCGTCAATTCCGTCGGGAATGTTAAGGAAACCATCGCCTGCACTTGCAGGATTCGGTCTTGCGGATGCAAAGCTGTCGCCTGCACCTGCTGCGCTAGAATTCTTACTCTCTGCGAACTCCTGCTCTTCTACAACGATCTGAACGCTGTATACCTTCTGGCCTTCTCTGTTCGTGTAATTGTCGTTCTGAACACGACCGGTAACAAGAAGCTTCGTTCCCTGCTTGAAATACTTTTCAGCAAACTCAGCACTCTTACCGAACACGGTACAGTTGAAGAAGTCGGCATCCGGCTCGCCCTCTCTCTTGAATCTGCGGTCAACAGCAAGTGTGTAACGGCAAATTGCAGTAGAGCTTCCCTGAGAGTATCTTACTTCGGGGTCTCTCGTGAGACGTCCCATCAAAATGACTTTGTTCATAAAGGATTACCTCCTTACTCTTCGTCTCGTCTAACGCACAAAAAACGGAGTACATTGTCCATGATTCGAACTCTCTGCTCGATCTCAGCAGGAACTGTAGCTTCCGCATCGAATTGGATGAAGTAATAAAAGCCCTCATTCATCTTCTGAACTTCATACGCCAATCTCTTCTTGCCCCAATCTTCAACTTCGGTAATTACACCGCCGAATCTGGTAACAAGATTCTAGCAGCCTCAACAACTGCTTCTCTGGCCTCGTCTTCGATCTTTGCACTTACAACTAACGCTAATTCGTACTTGTTCATAGTTGTCTCGCACCTCCTTTTGGTCTCTGGCCCTTATCTCAAAATAAGAGCAAGGAAAAAACGTGTAGTATATCACGGTTAAACATTTTAACATGGCAATTCTTAAAATGCAAGCATAATTTTCAACAAAAATAGCACATGTGTTTTGACACCTAGAACGGCAAATGCATCTCCTCGCAGCATTTGCATGAAACACGCTCTCTCTTTCAGCGATTCCGCTTGCATTTCTTTCGACAAAATGCTACAGTAGTCGTGTAGCTACAAGCACCATGTCTGACGAGACATGCAATTTATCATTATTCTTTGAGAATTTAGAAAGAGAGGTTTTGTGTGAATACCTATACGAAAGAGAGTGTTCGCTAGCCGGGAGGTTAGTAGTTCACTGCCTCCCGGAAAGGTCATCTTTCACTATAATTGATTGATTCACTTTTTAGGAGGACTACCCCGATGAATAGGGAACACAAACGAAGACTGTACGACAAAGGTTATTATAAGACACATCCCTGTAACGATCCATTTACCTGCAAGGTATGCGGACGTCAGGTATTTCCGGAAGGGGCCGGCAGCGACCATCGCAACCACTGCCCGAACTGCTTACATAGCTTACACGTAGACATTGAGCCGGGTGACCGCGCTTCGGACTGCGGAGGGCATATGGAACCGATTGCAGTGTGGGTACGAAAAAACGGTGAGTGGGCCATCATTCATAGGTGCCGTCAGTGCGGCGCTCTGTCATCCAATCGCATTGCTGCGGATGACAACCCTATGAAGCTTATGTCCATCGCAATGAAGCCGGTGGCATTGCCGCCATTTCCCTTGGAGCGCATCGAAGAGATGACCAAGCTCATGGGCGGTGACGGTTCTCTGCACTAATATCCTTTGAAACAAGAAACGGCGGCAGATTGTTCTGTCGCCGTTTTTTCTACAATATCACGATTGAACGTTCTAACGAAGCGTATTACAAAATGCAATCTTCATTTTCAATAAGGTTTCTGCGTAGTCTTTACATTTCATCCGAGGGACACAGTATTCCGTCTGAAAGGTACATAATCCGCTTTGCATGCGCCGCTACGCTTTCATCGTGCGTAATTAATACTATCGTTCTACCGAGCTCGTGCAGACGTCCGAATATCTTCATAATCTCTTCCCCGGTCTTCTTGTCTAATGCTCCTGTCGGCTCATCTGCAAGAATCAGCGGATTCTCGGATGCGAGCGCCCTGGCAATTGCACAGCGTTGTTGCTGTCCCCCGGAAATATGGGTTACTTTCTTATGTGCCAGCTCTGCAATTCCGACCTCCTCCAAGACCCCCCGAATCTTTTTCTTTCGTTCCGCCCTTCCCATTCCTTTCGCCAGAAGCGGCATCTCCACATTTTCATACACAGTATAATATTTCATCAGTGCAAAATGCTGAAACACAAAACTCACCTTATTCCTCCGAAACAGGTCCAACTCTTCTCTCTTTTTGTTGTGTATGGCTTCCCCCTCAAAGAAATATTCCCCTGCAGTCAAACTGTCCATTCCGCCCAGAATATTGAGCAGGGTAGTTTTCCCGGAACCTGACGTCCCCATGATTGCGACATAATCGCCTTGCTCAATGTTCATGGTAATGCCTGCGAGCGCCTTTGTCTGCACACCGTCGCTGTTATATATCTTTTGCACATCATTTAACTGTATCATATATTATCGTCCTTCCATTTCCCACTAAAGTCCCTTTACAAGATTGATGGCTGACTGCCGGCAAAAAACCGTCAAAGTGCAAACAGACACTATCAAAGTCAATACCACTCCCGCGGCAATTGCCAGCGGAAGTACCGGAAAGCATAGCAATTCGTTGGCAAACAAGCGTCCTTCCGTCCCTATGGTTCCACACAAGGCGTGGCAAATAAAAACAGTCAACATGCTCCCGATACAGCTGCTGAGTACCAAACGTATTGCATTTTGATATACGAGAACAGCGCCCAAATCTTTCATTGTGGCGCCGCACACCAACCAAGTTCCGAACTCCTCTGCGCGCGTCAATATGGCAATGGATTGACTGCAAACAACCAATACTGCAACGCCAACAAACAACAAAAGCGAAAGTTCCAACATTCCATTGACCAAGGTAGAAGAAAATCGTTTCTGGGCCCGAATCATTCCCTCCAAAGTATGCGTACGCACCGTCAGCCCCATCTCTTCTGCAAGATTCTTCAATCCTTCCGTCGTCACTGCCATATCAGCAGAAGCATCGATGTAAAAGAAGCACCTTCCCGACAATAACCATTCATCCTTCAAAACATATACTACCTGGTCTGTCTGATCGATAAACCCGTTCCCCGAAGCCATGTCACGGATTGCGACATCACTTTCCATTGCATACGAATCCTCAGCGAATACCCCTGCAATCACAAGCACGCTGATCAGTTCTCCCTTTTTGCTGTAATGCTCGTATCGTTCTCCGACGGTCACTTTGTCCTCGTATGCTTTGCCGACATACACCAACTCCGTCAACACCGAATTCTCTTGCTTTGTAAATTCCTCATACTCCATAGGCGGCTTGCCTTCTTCCAAATTCCAGTTATACATATCCCATAGGCCCGCGGTATATGAATTACTCAAAAACAAACCCTCTTCATACCAAGCAATGTCCGCAGTCATTCCCAATTCTACCTGTACGTCAGCCAACGCTCGAAGTTCTTCACGGCTTGAAACATCACGTTCCTGTGCGGTACCATATCCCGCTACTAAGCCCTGTTCCATTGCACGTCTCCAAAATTCCCACAGCTCCTCGTCTTCATATTCCGTTATGTTTAAGTACCCAACACATTCCGCTTCTGTTCGCAGTCCCTTTTCCAAGCGTCTTCCGTATCCTCCGGCATCTGCTGCCACATAGCAAATCGTTCCCACAAGCGCAATACAAAGTGTCAGCATAATCACACTAAGAGCATAAGTCCCCGGCCTCTGTAGAAGCATGTCCACAGCAAGCCCTATCTTCGTTCTTATCTTCATCTCTCGCTTACCCCTCGTTCAGCCATCTTAGGCGCTCTGATAATTTACTACCATACTCCCACAAAAACAGCCCAAAGGAAATGATGGTCAAGCAAATAAATACTCCTATATAACCGTAGGTACCGTAAACAAACACACGTCCTACCGGATATTCTAGTATTCCCACATATACAATCGCTTCAATCAGTGTCGCAAGGAGAAGGCCTCCCACAGAAACCCCCATCATCTCTCGCCACACAAGGAAATACGCAGATCGCCTCTTCATCCCGAGCGCTCGGCAAACTGCAAGCTGCTCTCTCCGCCTTCCCATAAACAATACCACAACTTGAACTAGGTTCACCACACAAAATGCAAGACTCAGTGCGACAAGAAGAAACTTCAGCGCTCCATACACGTCCGATGCAGTTTCTCCCTCTGTCAGTGTAGTGTTTTCCGACTCTACAAGAGTTGCTTCTCCGCCTAATAGCGTCATTCCTTGTCGCAAATGTTTCACATCTTCTTCTACGGAATGATTCATGGAGCCCAGTGCCACCGTCATTGCCACCTGCTTGTTCGCAGGTTCATATAACAGATATGCGACCTCCTGCCGCGAGGCCTCTCTTAGATATTCGTATCCAACAATTACGGTTTCATTTTCCGAAAACCCAACGGGAGCAAGAACTCCCAGCACCGGAAACATGTCTGAGAACAAATGCAGCTGATTTTCGCCCGCTTCTTCCACGATGTACTCAGCATATGCATTGCCTACATATGCCCCTCGTTCCAATTCTTCGCCAAAAAAACCTTCCTCTAATGACATCGGAGGTCGCTCCGCATAATTAAGATACACAGAAATTTTGGGAGTTTCTGCTTCGCCAATGATTCCATACATCTCAGATAGCCAAGCGTTACAGGAAACACCGGAAACCAGCGTAAACATCTCCGAAAGTTTCTTCAAGCATTCTTCATCACTGCGCCCTGCGCCATCATACAGAAGCAAGACTGTCTCTGTGTATGTGTAATCGTCACCGGTTGTTTCTAGGACAGGAAGCTGTGTATAACGGTCTAAGGATTCCAAAAGATTCATGGACAAAAGCACAGTAACCATCACGCTCATCACAATCAATGCATAGGACAGGACATCTCTATTCCAAGACAATCGTTTCACCATCTTTGGTACTCCTTTCGCTTTTTGCATAGGGGCTGACTATACTTTAATTTATCGTTTCAACCTCTGTTGTGTCTCCAAACTTCACTTCAACCTTTATGCTGCTTGTATATACCTTTGACTGAGTAGTATATGTATGCATTGTTTTTGAATCTGTCGAATAGTAAAAACGCTTTTTATATATTTCATCTCCGTTTTTCTTTGAAATTGTCAGCACTGCCGCATCTGAATAAGTGATATCTTCCTTATCAGAACCATCTAAATGCGCAAAGTATGTCACGGTATCCGGAGCGACTAAATACTCAACATAATCCACCCTTCCATAAAAATCGACATTTACATCATCGTGACTTATATTAAAATCGTATACTCCATCTGCCACTGCTATTCCCAATGACAGCACCCCTATCAACACAAATAAAATGATAGTGCAATTCCTTTTCTTTTGCACAAAAATCTCCCTTCATTTCCCACACGCCCCTATGCTAAGGAAAGAATACACCGTCTCCCTCCGCTTTGTCAAGCAATCCTTCTAAACTCCAAAAAAACAATTTTAACTCCATTTGTTATGATATGTATCTTAACACCGCTACGTATGCGTGACTCTGCTCTGACTAGCAATTCTTCATAATCAAAAAAACAGCGACAGGACCTCCCTGTAGCTGTTTTTTGCGTCGGCTCTCTGTTCACGCCTCGTCCGTCCGCTTGATCCCGCGGATGTTCTTCTCGGCCTGTACTCTGGGAAGCATCACTTGATGACCGCAGCCTTGACATTTCATACGAAAATCAATGCCCACACGCTGGATCACCCACTCATGACTGCCGCAAGGGTGCGGCTTCTTCATCTTTACGATATCACCAATCCGAATGTCCACGATGCTCTCCTTCTGTCAACCCTACCGATAAACTATCTTCAGTATACCGACTCGCCGGGGCATTTGTCAACCGAGAAGTTGCCTGTGGCTTGGCGGCCCGAATGCATTTTCGTGAAAATGCCCCTCATACAACAAGGGACTACCCTGTTGTTCTACAGCAGTAGTCCCTTGCATTGTCAGGCCAATTACGTTTTGTTCAGTTGCTTCGGTTACTCCTGTCCCTCGGACAGCTCTCTGAGAAGAAGCAGCGGATTCACTGCGGTATCACCCTCCGTTACCTTGAAAAACAGATGCGCGCCCTCAAGCGAATAATACTTCGTAGGCTCTGCAACATAACCGATGCGGTCTCCCTCCGACAGCTTGTCTCCGACCTTACAGGTCACCTCACCGAGCTGTCCGTACACCGCCGTGTACGAATCGCCAAGCGCCATCGTGACGCACGTTCCACGCATCGTATCCTCGGAAATGTCGGTCACGATGCCCTCTGCCGTCGCTACAACCGGGCTTCCGACCTCTGCCGCCAAAAGCACGCCGTCATTTGTGCGGAACGAATCGAGCGTCTCGTGGTAAATGCCATGCTCCGTGCTAAAGCGCAGCACAACCTCACCGAGCACCGGCCAATTCAAGCCACGCTCAAGGTCGAGCGAGAGCTCGGCAATCGCAGCTGCCGATACCTTCTGTGCCTCCTCGGTTTCCTGCAATGTCTGCTGCTCCTGCGCTTGCGGAGTCGGGCTAACCGTCTGCGCGGGCTCCGGAGTCATCGTTGGGCTGGGCTGTGCCGACGCATTTGCATCCGAATCGGTCACCTTCGGAGAAGGCGTCGTCACTTCGTTCTTTCCTTCCTCGGGCTGACGAAGCCAAGAGGAATCCGGCTCGGGATAGTCATATGCCATGGGAGACGGTGAAATCGGAATCGTCATGTCCGGCTCCTCGTTTGTCACCACACCGACACACACGAGCGCACCAATCGCAATCATTCCCAAAATGGCTGTAATATATGAACTTCTGTTCTTGTTGTTCTTCATATTGCAATCTCCTTTCTTTCTTTTCGGTCTGCACTTATTGTTGACTCCGTCGAGTGAAAATATACTCCGTGATACGACATTTGCGCTGCATTTGTTTTG
>JAZODS010000104.1:0-4675 GCA_045597165.1 Lachnospiraceae bacterium
GGAGTTTCTGGCGAGCTTGCCGACAATCGTGGAAACGCAAAATTACGTCTTTGTCCACGGTGGATTGCGTGAGAAGAAGGTGTCGGACAACGCGGAGAAGGACATTTTCGAGTTGACGAAGTACGATGATTTTGCGAACAAGACGCCGCATGTATTCGATAAGTATGTTGTGGTTGGACATTGGCCGGTTTCGCTTTACAATGAGTCGCGGCAACAGCACAATCCGGTTGTGAATCGGGACAAACGGATTGTTTCGATAGACGGTGGGTGTGGTGTGAAGAAGGGTAGTCAGTTGAACTTGCTCATTCTTCCTAGTATAGAGAGTCCCGTGAGTGAGATGTCTTATGTGAGCTATGATGAAATTCCGACTGTATACGCGCTGGAGGACCAACAGCCGAGTGAGGATTCGGTGAATATTTGTTGGTCGAACCGAGAGGTTGAGCTTCTCGAGCGTGGAGAGGAATTCTCGCTCATTTTGCATAAGCACAGCGGGCGTAAGCTACACATTTTGAATTCGTATTTGAAAAATGATACCGAGGCTTACGATTACACGAACTATGTCTTGCCTGTGAGAAAGGGCGATCGTTTGTCGTTGCTTAAGACAACGTCAAAAGGCTGCATCGTCAAAAAAGACGGAGTGGTTGGCTGGTATTTTGGCGGCCTGAGCCAGCAGTGATAGCAGCGCATAGCGTTGCGGTGTTAGCCAGCGGAGCTGGCGGTGATTGGCGCAGCAAGCAACGCCGGTGTTAGCGTCGCACGCGACGCGGTGATAGTTGCATTTTCTGCGGACTTGCGGTACAATGATAGTGCATTTTGTTGCGAAAGGAGAACATACATGGTTAAGCATATTATTTTGTGGCAGTTGAATGACGAGCTGTCCGCTGAGCAGAAGGTTGAGGTTAAGGCCGGCATGAAGGAGGCTTTGGAGGGACTGGTTGGCGTAGTTCCCGGTCTGTTGGAGATGAACATCCAGACGGAATGCTTGGCTTCTTCCAATGCGGACGTTATGCTGTATTCCGTTTTGGAAAGCGAAGAGGCGCTTAAGGGCTATGCAGTGCATCCCGCGCACGTTGCTGTGGCGAACGGAAAGGTTAGACCGTTTACAAAGGTTCGTCTGTGCTTGGATTTTGAAGTGTAATAATCGGTGCTCCCGGAAACGGGGGCACTTTTTTATGGCAACCGTCTTGTGGGCGAGCCGCAAAAGCTAACTTCGAACTGTCACAAGGACAAATGGGGAAGTGTCACACGGGCTAATACCGGTCCAAATGTTACAAAAATGTTATGAGTGTATTGCATTTACGCAAAATAACGCAACACAAACGTTAGAGTTCTGTAATGGCATTTCACAAAGAAGTATGGTATGCTTATAGCGTGATAAGAGATTGGTTGCATTTTGCGCAGTCAGTAGAGTATATTTCGACGTAACGAATTATCCAGTAATTCCTCCTATAAATGTAGTAGTTAATGAACCACAACACTAGAAGAACGGTGCTTCCGATTTTGGGGGCGCTGTTTTTCTTTATGCGCATTTTGGGGTCGCCATGTGTCGATGTTTCTTGACATGCTTTGCGATTTCGAGTACAATATATATTTTGTAGGGCTGTCCTTTGCGTCCACCCCATATGATAGTGGAGATGAGCGAAACGACAGTGGCTGTGTGACAAGCGGAAAAAGTATGGTGTGATAGAGGAAAATTACTCGAGAGAAGCGAGACACGAAGGGAGAAAATCAATTTGAAGGAGTACCGTACCGGAATTGATATCGGGTCGACGACAGTAAAGGTTGTTGTCCTGGACGAGAGAAATGAAATTATCTTCGGAGAATACCGCCGTCATGGAGCAAATACTCAGGAGGCTTTGGCGGGGCTTCTGAAGGAAGCAAGGGAGAAGCTGGGCGCTTGTGAGCTGAAGGCCAGAATTACCGGCTCCGGTTCCATCAACCTTGCGAAGGCTATGGGAATAGAGTTTGTGCAGGAGGTCGTGGCAGTAGCAACGGCCTTAAAGGCGGTTGCGCCGCAGACAGACGTGGCGATTGAGCTTGGTGGTGAGGATGCGAAGATTATTTACTTCACCGATGGCCTTGAGGAGCGTATGAACGGCGTTTGTGCGGGCGGAACCGGCTCGTTTATCGACCAGATGGCTTCTCTTTTGCAGACCGATGCGGAGGGCTTGAATAAGGCGGCTGCCGATTATAAAGAGATTTACCCGATTGCCGCTCGTTGCGGTGTATTCGCAAAGACGGACATTCAGCCGTTGATCAACGAGGGCGCTGCGAAGGAGAATCTTGCGGCTTCCATCTTCCAGGCGGTAGTAAACCAGACGATTTCGGGCTTGGCTTGTGGAAAGCCTATTCGCGGCTGCGTAGCATTTTTGGGTGGCCCGTTGCATTTCCTTACGGAATTGAAGAAGGCATTTATTCGCACGTTGCATTTGACTCCGGAGGAAGTTGTGGATCCCGCAAATTCGCATCTCTTTGCGGCACATGGTGCGGCGTTGGAGGCGTCTGACGTGGCATCACACGCGATTGATGAGATGATTGAGAGTCTTGAAAAGGGCGTGAAGGTTTCCTTTGAAATGCCCAGACTTTCTTCTTTGTTTGACTCGGATGGAGAGTATGCGGAGTTTGCCGCACGTCACGAGCAGTCACAGGTTAAGAAGGCAGCAATCGAAAGCTATAACGGCAACTGCTTTCTCGGAATTGACGCCGGTTCTACGACGACGAAGGCGGTCCTGATCGGTGAGGAGGGTGAATTGCTGTTCTCCTTCTATGCGAACAATCAGGGCAATCCGATTGAGACGGCGAAGACGGCCATTGCGGAGCTGCAGAAGAGCATTCCGGCGACGGCGAAGATTGTTCGTTCTTGCTCGACCGGTTATGGCGAGGCGCTTTTGAAAGCGGCATTTTCGTTGGACGACGGTGAGGTAGAGACGATTGCTCACTGTACGGCTGCGTCCTTCTTCGATCCGAGGGTGGATTGCGTGTTGGACATCGGCGGCCAGGATATGAAGTGCATCAAGCTGAAGAATGGTGCCGTGGATAGTATTATGCTAAATGAGGCATGCTCTTCGGGCTGTGGCTCATTTATCGAGAATTTTGCGAGCACGCTCGGTTATTCGGTAGGCGACTTCGCGGAGCTTGCGCTGTTCGCTAAGAGTCCCGTGGATTTGGGAACTCGCTGTACGGTATTTATGAATTCCAACGTAAAGCAGGCGCAGAAGGAAGGCGCCAGCGTTGCGGATATTTCGGCCGGATTGGCATATTCGGTTATTAAAAATGCTCTGTTTAAGGTAATCAAGCTTGCAGAGGCAAAGGATCTCGGCTCGCACATCGTTGTGCAGGGCGGTACCTTTTACAATAAGGCGGTTTTGCGTGCATTTGAAAAGGTTGCGGGAGTAGAGGCTACGTGTCCGGACATCTCCGGATTGATGGGAGCCTTCGGTGCTGCTTTGATTGCGCGTCAGAACTATACGGGACAGGCGACCTCGATGCTGTCGACAGAGGAGATTCTTTCTCTTGCTTATACGTCCGACAGTCGCAGATGCGGTGGCTGTTCTAACAACTGCATGCTGACGGTAAACCGTTTCCCGGGAGGTCGCACTTATGTGACCGGAAACCGTTGTGAGAAGGGCTTCGGTGGCTCCAATGCAACCGAAAAGGCACCGAACCTGTTTGAGTACAAGCGTGAGCGCATCTTTGGATATCAGTCGCTTGTGGCGGACGAGGCGCCGAGAGGTGTAATCGGTATTCCGCGCGTATTGAATCTGTTTGAGAATTATCCGTTCTGGGCAACCTTCTTTAAGGAGCTCGGCTTTAGCGTGGTGTTATCGCCATTTTCCAATCGAAAGGTGTACGAGCTCGGTATGGAATCGATTCCGTCCGAGTCTGAGTGTTATCCTGCGAAGCTTGCACATGGACACGTGCAGTGGCTGATTAACAACGGAGTTAAGACGATTTTCCACCCTTGTGTATTCTATGAGAGACAGGAGAATCCGAAGGCGCAGAACCATTTTAACTGTCCAATCGTAGTTTCCTATCCGGAGAACCTCAAGAACAACGTAGAGGCGATTACGGATGGTGATGTAAAGTATATTCGTCCGTTCATCGCATTTACGAGCGAGAGAACGGCTGCCGATCGTCTCGTCATGCTTTGCAAGCAGGAGTGGGGCATTTCCGCTAAGGAGGTGCGAAAAGCGACTCGCCTTGCTTGGGAAGAGCAGCAGAAGGCAAAGGCCGACATTCGTAAGCGCGGTGCAGAGGTTTTGAAGGCCATGGAGAAGAGCGGCAAGAACGGTATTGTGCTTGCCGGCAGACCGTATCACGTGGACCCCGAAATCAACCACGGCATTCCGGAGATGATTGCGTCTTACGGACTTACCGTATTCACAGAGGATAGCTTGCCGATTTCTTATCACGAGGAGCATACTCTGCGAGTAGTGGATCAGTGGGTATATCACTCCAGATTGTACGCTGCGGCCGAATTTGTGCGAGAACGCAACGATATGGAGCTCGTTCAGTTGTATTCTTTCGTTTGCGTCCTGGATGCCGTTACGACGGACCAGGTTAATGAGATTCTCGAGGATTCCAACAAGCTATATACGCTTTTGAAGATTGACGAGATCAACAATCTCGGTGCGGTTCGAATTCGAATTCGCAGTCTCTTGTCTGCAATGGAGAT
>JAZODS010000105.1:0-3514 GCA_045597165.1 Lachnospiraceae bacterium
TACACCGGCTCCAGCAGAACGGACTCGGCCTGCATCAGGCCTTGTCGGATGGCACGGTAGGTTGCTTGGCGGAAGTCGCCGCCTTCGGTGTGCTTTTCGTGAGCACGTCCTGCTACGAGCGTAATCTTCATATCGGTAATCGGCGAACCGGTGAGTACGCCGACGTGGCTTTTCTCGTACAGATGCGTGAGGATGAGTCGCTGCCAATTCTTCGCGAGCTTGTCCTCGGACACATCGGTTGCGAGCACAAGGCCGCTTCCGGGCTCGCCGGGCTCCAGTAGAAGATGCACCTCGGCGTAATGGCGAAGCGGCTCAAAATGACCGACACCTTCTACGACATCCGCAATCGTCTCCTTGTAGACGATGCTTCCCGTGCCGAATTCCACCGGCACGCCGAAACGGTCGGAAAGCTGGCGCTTCAGCACCTCGGTCTGTACCGCACCCATCACCTTCACGTGCAGCTCGCCGTATACCGGATTCCAGCTGACCTGAAGGGTCGGATCCTCCTCCTCGAGCAGACGTAGCTTCGGCAAAAGCGTCAGCGGATCGGCGTCAGCGGGGAGTATGAGTCGATAGCGAAGCACCGGCTCCAAAATCGGGGAAGCACTCTGCGTATCGCAACCGAGAGAAGCGCCGGCGTATGTGCTCTCGAGGCCGGTAACGGCTACGATGCTTCCGGGCAGTGCCTCATTTGCCGTAGAGAATTTGTGGCCGGAATAGATGCGAAGCTGCTGCACCTTTTCGCCGGATTCGAGCAGCTGTTTCGGTGTGAGCGCTCCTCCGGTGACCTTGAGGTGAGTCAGTCGCGCGCCGGCTTCGTCGCGTGTAATCTTGAACACCCTTGCGCCGAATTCCTGCGGATAGGTCGGCATCTGTGTCAGCGTGTCCAAGCCGTGCAAGAGCTCGTCTACGCCTTGAATGCGCAGGGCTGAGCCGAAGTAGCAGGGAAATGCGCGTCGATTTGCAATGAGCGGCACAAGCTTCTCCATCGGGAGCTCGCCTGTCTCCAGATAGTCGGAAAGCAAGGCCTCGTCACAAAGGGCGATGTCCTCCGGGTCGGGGTGCGTCATATTCAAAATGCTGCTATGCAGCTTGTTCTTCAGCTGTTCGAGCAGGGCAGCCTCTTTCGTGCCCGGCTGGTCCATCTTGTTGACAAAGAGGAACGTCGGAATGCGGTAGCGAGAAAGCAGCTTCCACAGCGTAATCGTGTGGCTTTGCACGCCGTCGGCGCCGCTGATGACAAGCACCGCGTAGTCCAGCACGCGAAGCGTTCTCTCCATCTCCGCGGAAAAATCCACGTGTCCCGGGGTGTCCAGCAGTGTCACTGCGGTGTCCGGCAAGGAAAAAGTAGCTTGCTTCGAGAAGATCGTGATCTTGCGCTCGCGTTCCAGCGCATTGGTATCCAAAAATGCGTCACGATTGTCTACGCGACCGAGCTTTCGAATGGCGCCGCTTTGATACAGCATCGCCTCGGAAAGCGTGGTTTTTCCGGCGTCGACGTGTGCCAAGATACCAAAGACCAGCTTCTTCATGTGCATTTCCTCCTTTCCCGGGCAGATGGGCGTGACGGCTGTCACGCCTCCCGGTCAGTATAGCACATTTCCCTGAAAATGAACAGATGAATCAGGGGCGCTTTTTTGTCTTGCCCTTTCCCCTGCTTTCATAGTCGGCGTTGATGTTATCGCTCCAATGCTCGCCCGGGCCCATGCAGGCACGAACGTTGCTCACGGCTTGCGCTACCGCTGTGTAGAGCACCTTAGTGCCTTCGCAGTCGGCGTGATAATTGACGGCTCTGTCGCGGTCGATGCCGTAGCGGGCAGCGGTTTCCACAGCGTCGATGTTCGCGCCGATAAAGAGGAACTCCCAGCCGTAGCGGTCCTTCTGGCGTTGAATCATCTTCTTCACACGCTCGGAGGTGTAGCGGTGGCTGGCATTTTCCATGCCGTCGGTTGTGATGACGAACATCGTGTGCGCGGGAACGTCCTCGGGACGTGCGTACTTGTGAATGTTCCCGATGTGATGGATGGCGCCGCCGATGGCGTCAATCAGCGCGGTGCAGCCTCTGACGGTGTACTCGTCATCGGTCATGGGCGGAACCTCGGCCAGCTTCAGGCGGTCGTGCAGCACCTCGCTCTCGTTGTCGAACAGTACGGTGGAGACGTAGCACTCGCCGTCTTGCTTCTTCTGCTTTTCGAGCATTGCATTGAAGCCTCCGATCGTGTCTCGTTCAAGCCCTGCCATAGAACCGGAACGGTCCAGGATAAATACTAACTCAGTTGTGTTGTTTTTCATAATAAAAATCCTCCCTTTTCGTTTTGGTGGCTTCATTGTAGCACCGGAAAAGGGAGGAGAGGTCGCTTGCGAAGCGACAAATGTTTCGATTGTGTTGCCGGTCGTCCGCCGCTGCTTATGCACCGAGCAGGCTTTGGTCAAATGCGAACAGTGCCTCATTGATTGCATATATGTCGTAATTGCCGTGGCGGATAAAGTATTCGACGATAATATCGAATTTGTTGCTGTGGGAAAGTGCAAAGCCTGCCTTTTCGAGCAAATCCTTCGTCTCGGCGAGGGACAACTCGAGGGAAATCGCAAATGCAATGGCGGTCGGCTTGCTCGGTCGATAGTGCTTGTCGGAGCGAATCTTCGAGAACAGCTTGCGGTCGATGTTCGCTTTTTTGTAGCACGCGGCATCGGTCATTCCTTTTTCGTCGATCTTGCGAAGCAGCATCTCGGAGAAGCTTTCGTCAAGCTTGCCGAGGATGTCCTCCAAGGAATCATCAGAGGAGTCCGTCGCGAAAGCGGGAGCTGCAGCCTTTGGTGCCAACGGGGCGGTATCTTTGAGGGAAGTGCATTCCTCATTGTCGAGAGGCCTTGGTGCCATTACGGAGTGTGCGGCGCTGAAAGAAAGGGCATTTGCCCGAAGACGCTCGCTCCGGCTCTCAAAATGCGTATCTACGTAATGGTCGTCGATGTATTCCGCAATGTCGGAGAACAGCTTTTCGCTGATGTGGAAGGCGGCCTTGTCGAAGATGACGAGATAGACCATCATGTCGTGCTCCAGAAGGAAGCTGCTAATCACATCCATGGCAACCTTCAACGCTTGGTCCTTCGGGTAGCCGTATACGCCCGAGGAAATCAGCGGAAATGCAACCGATTCGCACTGATGCTCTGCGGCGAGCTGTAGGGAGTTGCGGTAGCAGGACTCGAGCAGCGCCTTTTCGCCTTGGTTGCCGCCGGACCAGATCGGGCCGACCGTGTGGATGACATAGCGGCAAGGGAGGCGATACGCGCCGGTAATCTTGGCGTCGCCGACGTTACAGCCGCCGAGCTTAGCGCACTCCTCCAGTAGCTGCGGACCGGCAGCACGGTGAATCGCGCCGTCGACTCCACCTCCGCCGAGCAGGGTGGGATTCGCCGCATTGACAATCGCGGTTACGTCCATCTTCGTAATATCGTTTCGTACAAGCTGAAATGGCATCTCATCAATCCCCCTTTCCTACGCTTCCTCGCCGTA
>JAZODS010000106.1:0-5117 GCA_045597165.1 Lachnospiraceae bacterium
GAGGTGCGTTTTGATCTTGGGTTCTTTATGGAGGGCTGGGATTCGAACAGGAGGTGGTGACATGATTGTCTTGAAAGAGCCGAGCATGGAATATGCCGAGGACATATGGGCATTTCGCCAAGAGATACTGGAATGCGACGCGGAGGATGAGGACCAATTCGCGGGCTGCGGTACGCTGGATAGATGTACATCGGCTGAAGAATGGATTGCAGTTTGCAAGCTCCGCTCAAGTGAGGAAATTTGCGAACAAGGCGACACAACGGTACCGTCCAATGTGTACATCGCTGTCCGTGAGGAGGACAACAAGATTGTGGGAGTCATAGATTTGAGACATCACATCGTTCATCCGATTCTCGGCACTTGGGGTGGACATTGCGGTTATTCCGTCCGTCCGTCGGAGCGCAGAAAGGGCTATGCGACGGAGATGCTGCGGCAGAACATTCAAAATGCGAAGCGGCGCGGAATTCCGAAGCTACTTGTGACTTGCGACTTGGACAATACGGCAAGTGAAAAAACCATCTTAGCCAACGGAGGAGTCTTTGAAAAGACAATCGAAGTAGGCGATAGCGTGATGAAGCGCTACTGGATTGCCGTAGAGTAATTGTCGTGAAGAATCGAATCGGAGATAAAAGAACATAACAAAAGAGGAAAATGCGGTAGGCCGAGGCTTACCGCACTTTTTTATGCACAAAGCAAAGAAGCGGTGGAGGAGCGCTTGTCATATTGTACAAAATATGCATAGCACATTGTGGACATTTGAACATTGACAAATACTGGGCATCTGGTTATGATAACAGTGCGCATCGAACTTGCGAAGTAAGGGAAGACAGATGCCGTCCTGACTGCTTCAAAAGTAGACACGCTTATAAGATACCCGATGTACATACGTAAGGAATCGATCAAATTGTTTAGGAGGGGAATATGTACAAAGAACAAAGATATTCACTTGTGTTGGGGATGCTGGTTGCATCTGTAGTTGTATTGGGAGCATCGTTGCTCTGCATTCATGTTTTGCCGGTTGCGAACTTGGTTAAGGAATTCGGAATTCCTGCCGCTATGGCCGGTACGATACTTAATATTGTAGAAGCAGGTGGTTGGGTATCATTGATTATCTCGATCCTTTCCAGCCTGGCTTCGGGTGGATTGACGCTTATTGCAGAAGCAGGTAAGCAGGGAATCGTGAAGTACTTAAAGGCTCAGATTAAGAAGAAGGGTAAAACTGCGGTAATCGCTTGGTAATGCTTTAATTTCGGAGAAGAGTATGTACATTGGTATCTTTAAAATCATCCTTTCCAGAAGAATAGGGCTCAAGCTCGGATCGTTTCGAGAGCTTGCAAGGCGGATTGGAATTCCGGCACGCGGGAGTCGCGCGATTTTAGTCGCATATCTTCTCTTGAAAGGACTGTTGGCACTTTCTGTTGCGGTGGGACTGTTTGCATTTGCTCGAGAAAGTCATGCGCAGGCTGTGGTAGGCATCTTCTTTGTAATAACAGTTCTGTGCAAGACCATTGAGGGCGGTGCCGATTATAAGAACACATTTGTTTTTCCATTCGAGGAAATCAGCATTTTGAGTCCGGCGACGGAGAAGAAAATCTTTCGAACACAATTGCTTGTTTCGGTGATATACAGTTTGATTACGGACGAGCTGCTCCTGTCGGGGGTTACGTTTTGTCTTCTGTGCAGCGTTTCGAAAATCGCCTTCGTTATAGCAGCGCTGAATCTGATCTTGCTGTCTGTGTTTGGTTTTGTTGTCGGGAACCTGTTCTTTGGCAAATACATGTACGCAGTCACAATGCGTCGTGTTACGGCAATTCGCTTGGCGCTATATGTCCTCACCGCCACGATATTGATCACCTTCACGACGAAGCTTACAGGTGGACTGGTTCGATTCGCAAAGAAAGAAGTCGCCGGAAGGCTTCGAGACCTGTCTTTGCTCCTGGACGACGCTTATGTGCAGGGAGTATTTCTCGGCTATGGACATCGAATCATCTCATATTTCACATCGGTTTTCGGGAAAATGCACCGCCTCGCAACGACACTTGGCGGTGGTTTCACGACAGTGCTATGCGGAATCGGAATTGCATTTGCATCGTTAGGGAAGGTTTCCTTGATTCCGCTTCGTAAGGAGCGCAGAGTATGCTACAGCGACGATTATTACTATCGATATCAGCGTTATCTGAAAAGGTTACAGTGCAGATGTAACCTCTTAGTACATAATCAGACGGAACGCTTTCTGTCATACCGGTGGCTATTTGCGAAAAATCTATTGCAGGTGGCTCTATTTGAATATGAGGCTATGTTTTATGCTACCATCCTTTGCACGCTGATGGTAACCATGAAGGATTCTGTATTGCGAATGCAGCTGTTGCTTTGCATGAATTTGTTGGTGTCGGCGACGCAAGCTGGTGAGCTGAGAAACACCGGCTATGCATATTTCAGTCCGGCAAATGAACTGGAGCATTTTCGTCTTGCAAAGCTTTCGCTGTTAAAGGGGGAGACCCTTTGGAAGGCAAAGGAGAGTATCTTCCGAAGGATGCTGTGGTTGCCGATGGGACTGTTGCTCGCGCTAAATGCTGTGATGTGCATCGGCATCGGTTCCGTATGGCATTTTGCCGTTGCGCTTTTCGGTTGGGCGCTTAGTCTGTTCGTTATGCCGCTCATTCAGCTGCACATGATTCCGCTTGTCACAGATACCGAGCGGCTTTCTGAGGTGCAGGTGGGGGAGACGCTTATGGAAGAGGAGGTGGCCGGCAAGCTTCAGGAGTTTCCGCGCATTTTCTTAGTGGTTGTCCCGATGCTGCTGTCCGTGCTCATGCTTGCCGTGAAGCGCAGTAGGCGGTTATGGATCGTCGGCGCGGAATTGGTGTATCTGGCGGTGGCTACATATCTTTTGTATCGGTTTATGAGGAGGCTTAGAGAAAAAGGGGTGAATAGGCTTGTTAAGAACGTGTGTTAAGAGATGGGCAACGTTTGCGTTAATCGGACTCACATTCTTTCTTGTGGGAATATTGGCAGGAGCCATTGCCGGCAACGAAATCGAATCCATCACGCCAATGGAGGCAAATGCTTCGGATATCTTTCAAAACAACATCTTAGTCGGAGCTTCGATGCTGTTCATAGGAGCGATAACCGGAGGTGCGTATAGCTGTGCTGCGCTAGTCGTGAATGGTTATTTGGTTGGGAAGCTGCTTCGCTTTTTGTTTGCCGAGGAGATGTACGCGAGCTTTGTTACGGGCTTGATGCCGCACCTCGGCATTGAAATGCTCGGGCTTTTATGCTTTGCAAGCGTTGCATTTGTCCCGGCCTGTGAGCTGAGGAGTTGGCTACTGAACGGAAGGACGCACAGTACGATAAAGGAGTTGGCACTTTCGATAGGAGCGATTATGCTACTGGGAACAGGGCTTTTGTTTGTTGCCGCTGTAGTCGAAAGCAGAATCAGTGTGGTGTGACATATGGGGGGATCAATTATGATGAATTATTGGACGATGAGAACGGCAAAGAGAGTATTGTCGGAGGGTGTGCTGTCGATTTTGGCGGCGGCATTGTTTTTGACACTGGTTATAGCAAATGTATCGGAATACGACCTATCCTTTCGACATTATGTAGTGGCGTATTGCTTGTCGGCGCTGGCGTCGGTTGTGCTTGCGACCATTCTACTTTTGATCGTTACTTGCATCGAATCGTTCCTGATTATGACGATAGACAAACGCTTCGTCATGCAAAATCTTTTGATATCGAATCTGAGCTACTTCGGAAAAAACATATTGTTGAGTGCCTGCTTTATTCTCATGCATTTTTACGTGGAGAGTAAGGTGGTGGTGACGTTGGCGATGGTAGTGGCATTCGGTATCGCGGCATTTTTGATGGTGGATTATTATATGAACCTGGTTCGGGTTGCTAGGGTGCACAAAAAGGCGGCGAATCTTTTGGTCGCTATTCTTTCGGTGCTGGCTATCTTGTCAAATGCTCTTGTGCGCCTTTAGTAAGGTGCGATTATCGTGTGGGAGAAATTCGTTGGTCGAAGACGGAATGGAGCGAAGCGATATGGAACTGGTGGTTAACAATTTGACTTACGCGTACGCGCAGCAAGCGACTGGCGTATTTGAGACGGCCTCGTGGCTTCTTTCGAAGCCGGGCATTTACACAATCGAAGGTAAGAACGGCAGTGGCAAATCGACGCTGTTCAAGATATTGGCGGGCATCGCCGATGTGCCGACGGAGGCAGAGATTCGGTTAAATGACGGTAGTCCGAGAGACAGAGTGCTCGGTGAACGTGCATATAAGAGTGTAGTGGGCTATGTTCCGGATACGCCGATTTTATTCGACGAGCTTACGGGAGAGGAACACGTCACGCTGTTTGAGGAGCTGTGGGAGATGTCTCGCGAGGAACGGGACGGTTATGAGCGTAGAGTAAATGCTTTGGCACAGAAGATGGGCTTGAATCGCTTTATGGAGCAGAAGGTCAGAACATTTTCCTACGGGACGAAATATAAACTTTTTTTCGTATTGATGTTGTCGAGAGAGCTTCGCCTTTTGATGCTGGATGAACCATTTACCTCGCTGGATAAGAAGTCTCAGGAAATTGCAATGGAGCTTGTGCGAACGGTGGGCGAAACGGCAATCGTGATTATCTCGAGTCATCAAAAAGAGGTGCTTGAGCGGTTTTCGACCGATCGTTATGTGATTGAAGATAGGAAGATAAAAGGAGTACAGGGGAATGAAGAAATTTTGGTTGATATGCTTGGTGGTTGAGGTGATTGCTATCGCCCTTGTGTTGGCAACCGGTCTCGTTGGTCGATTGATCGGAAAATGCTTGCTTGCGTTCTTTGCGGCCATGGCGATTTCCTCGCTGATGAAGATGCTTGCCAAACCGGAGGATGAGACATGATCTGCCGAAACCGACCACTTCAGAGGAATTTCGGACTCGACGAAGCGGTGCGATTCTGATATAATACGCTTATACCGCTTGGGTAAGGAACGGAGGATAAGTAATGCTGAGATTGAGACCGTACAACAAAAAGGACGCGGAGCACATCGTAAAGTGGATTGGAGATGAACTTGCATTTCGCAGATGGAGTGCCGATCGCTATGACCATTTTCCAATTAGTGCTGAGGAT
>JAZODS010000107.1:0-4236 GCA_045597165.1 Lachnospiraceae bacterium
GGCACAGCATGACGGCGGTTATTCTACTTGGCGCGTGAATCTGACGGACGCATTGGCAGAGGACAATCTTCTCGTCATTGCCGTGGATAATAGCGCAAATGACCGCGTATATCCGCAGGTTGCGGACTTTACGTTCTACGGAGGTCTGTATCGTAATGTGAACATCATTTGTACGGAGCAGACGCATTTTGACCTCGAGTACTTCGGCGGCCCGGGCCTTGCGATTTCGCCTAAGGTTGACGGAGACAAGGCAAATGTTAAGCTGGACGCTTACGTAACGAATCTCGCTGAGGGCGACACGCTTTCCTACCGCATCAACGACGCGGACGGAGCTGTCATCGCAGAGGCAACCTCTTCGGACCTTTCCGTAGAGCTTGTGATTCCTTCGGTTCACCTCTGGCACGGAAGAAAGGATCCTTACCTCTACCGCGCAACGATTGCCATTCTCAGAGGCGAGGAGACGATCGATGAGGTTTCCGCCCGCTTCGGTTGCCGTACCTACAAGATCGATCCGGATCGCGGCTTTATCCTGAACGGAGAAGAATATCCTCTTCGCGGCGTATCTCGCCACCAGGACCGCCTCGGCATCGGAAATGCTTTGCTTCCCGAGCATCACATAGAGGATATGGACCTTATTTGCGAGGTTGGCGCTACGACAATTCGTCTCGCACATTATCAGCACGACCAGTTCTTCTACGATTTGTGTGACGAGCGTGGTATGGTTATCTGGGCAGAGATTCCCTACATCTCCAACCACATGCCTACCGGCCGCGAGAACACCATTTCTCAGATGAAAGAGCTGATTGTTCAGAATTATAACCACACTTCCATCGTTGTATGGGGACTTTCCAACGAGATTACGATGAAGGGCGATACCGATCCCGATTTGCTTGAGAACCACAGAATTCTCAACGATTTGTGCCACACGATGGATCCGAGCAGACCGACGACGATTGCTGCGGTTTCTCCGTGTCCGATCGACAGCCCGTATCTCCAGATTCCCGATGTCGTATCCTACAACCATTACTTCGGTTGGTACGGCGGCGAGACAAGCATGAACGGACCTTGGTTCGACAAGTTCCACGAGACACATCCGACGATTCCGATCGGTTGCTCCGAGTACGGCTGTGAGGCGCTCAACTGGCATACCTCCAACCCGATGCAGGGCGATTACACCGAGGAATATCAGGCATTTTATCATGAGGAGCTCATCAAGCAGCTCTTCTCGAGACCGTTCATGTGGGCAACCCACGTATGGAACATGTTCGATTTCGGCGCCGACGCAAGAAGCGAGGGCGGCGAGAACGGCCAGAACCATAAGGGTCTTGTAACCTTTGACCGTAAGTACAAGAAGGATTCCTTCTACGCATACAAGGCTTGGCTTTCGGACGAACCGTTCGTACACCTTTGCGGAAAGCGCTACGTTGACCGTGTCGAGGACGTTACAAAGGTAACGGTATACTCCAACCAGCCTGAGGTTGAGCTTTTTGCAAATGGCGTGAGCCTCGGCAAGAAGACGAGCGCAGAGCATTTCTTCTACTTTGACGTTCCGAACGCAGGTGAGACCGAGCTCGAGGCAGTAGCCGGTGAGCTTCGCGACACCGCAAAGCTTCGCAAGGTTGAAGTGTTCAACGACGAGTATCGTCTGAAGGAGAAAAATGCGGTACTCAACTGGTTCGACATCACCGAGGTGGAAGGTCGCTTCTCCTTGAACAGCAAGATGGGCGACATTCTTAAGACGTTCCGCGGCAAGCTTCTGTTCGCTAAGCTTATGACGAAGAAGATGCCTAAGGGCGGCGATAAGAAGGGCTTCGGCGGCTTTGAGATGAACGATACGATGATGAGCATGCTCGGCGGCTTTACCGTGCTTCGTCTCACCGGAATGATCAGCATGGTCGGCATCAACTTTACAAAGGAAGAGCTTCTCGCTCTGAATGCAAAGCTGAACAAGATCAAAGCTCCTAAAAAGTGATAGTTTTACCCCTCTCATAATCGGGCGGCGGCACCTTCCCGTAGATTAGGCCGCCGCCAACTTCTCACAGTAAAAGACCCGTAACACGGACACTCCTCTGTCCACGTAACGGGTCTTTTGCATTTGAATTCTGTTGTCATCACCGCAGCGCCCCGCGCTGCTATCACTGCCAGCTCCGCTGGCTATCACCGCCGCCTCCGGCGGCGTTACACCGTGTCCCACAACGCCTTCTGCTCTGCATACTGCTCATTCAAATAGTCCGTCACCGCCTGAATTCCTTCCTCGGAGAACGGAAATCTCGCGCTCTGCTTCAGCGTGTCGGCCGTCTTGTCGAAGCAATACGGACCCGGAAAGATCACGACCTCAAATACCGGCTCCGCTCCCTCCGCCTCCGGCTGGATGCGAGCGATTCGATAGTTCATATTGCCGATGCTCCCTGTGAACACGGCCTTTTTATAATAATTCAGCGCCAATAGCTCATTTCTCGTTAACATAGTGCCTCCAACTCCCGTGTACGGGCTCCGCCAACCGCTCCGCTGCTTCCTCGTACAATCCTCTTTCTCTATTCTATCACACACCCCTGCCGCCTGCAACGCATGTTTGCGAAAATGCCTGCAAGGTCACACGTCATTTTCCCGCAGTCTGCGCGTACCGGCAACGCGGGAGGGCATTTGGCCGAGATTTTGCGAAAAACCCGAACGCGTCCGTACTGGAATAAGTCTCGCCAAAGTGATAAAATTACGTTAGACGATTCGACCGACAAAGGAGGTACGTTATATGAAAAAATTCATTTCGCTTATGCTGCTATCATCCTTGTTGCTTACAACACTATCGGGCTGCGGAGACAAGGAGCCCGAGAAAAACCCCGAGCCCGCAGGCAAGGAGTTCGACCTTGAGAACTACACCATTCGCCTCGACAACAACCTGACGAATCCAAATGCAACGGATTCCGCGAAGGCGCTCTACAACTTCCTTCTCGACATGAACGGTCATTACATCATTTCCGGTCAGGAGGAGGGCTGCAACGCCGGCGGCACCGAGTTCAATAAGATTTTTGCCGTTGCGGGAAAGACGGCCGTGCTCAAAGGCCTCGATTTTATCAACGGCGACTACGAGGGTGTTACGAGACGCGCGAAGCTTTGGTGGGAGTCCGGCGGACTTGTCACCATCTGCTGGCACATGGGAACGCCTCCGGATGGCGATGCCGGCTACGAATCCAGCAAGGGCAACTTCGATCTTCCCGCAGCTTTGACCGAGGGCACCGAGGAAAATGCGGCTCTGATGGCCGAGTTCGACAAAGCCGTGCCGTATCTTCGCGAGCTGCAGGAGGCCGGCATTCCGGTGCTGTGGCGTCCGTTCCACGAATTTGACGGCGGCTGGTTTTGGTGGGGCAAGCACGGCAACGAGAACTTCATCAAGCTGTGGCGCCTAATGTACGATTATTATACGAACGAGATGCAGCTCAACAACCTCATCTGGGTGTGTGGCTTCTCGGGCGAAGTCTTCCGTCACCCCGGTTGGTATCCCGGTGATGAGTACGTAGACATCGCGGGTCCGGACATTTACGCGGAGACAAATGCTTCGCAATCCGGTCTGTACCAGTACGTTTACAAGATTGTTGAGGACCGCAAGCCCATTTGCCTGCACGAGAACGGCATCATTCCCGATCCCGAGAAGGTAAAGACCGACGGCGTTCCGTGGCTTTGGTACATGACCTGGCACACCGAGTGGCTGGACAGCAATTCGGACGAATACATCAACTATGTCATGAACCACGATTATGTCATCGCGATGGATCGCATGCCTCGTCTGAACGAGCAGCTGAAGGCGCTGAACAAATAAATTCAATACAAGAAAATGCAACTACGAAGGGCGGCACGTATCGGTATGTGCCACCCTTCTTTTTTCTCGACGAAATCGTTCTAGTATGGTATTCTTGGGATATGATAGAATAAGCGCGTGCGCGATGCGCGTTGTCGGCCTCTGGGCCGGCATCGCCAAGCGGTCGCGCGTCACCTTCGCCGATTGTGAAAGGAGGCCGTTATGACGAACGAACAAACAGCCGGGCGGAAGCGCATTTCGATTGCTTGCTCCATTGCGGTGGGAATCCTTTTGGTTGCGGGCATTTGCTTTGCCTTTTTGTTCAATCTATTCGGGGCGACGACGTATACGGCAGAGCATTTTGGCATCGATACGCTGAAAAGCCCGGTAGACTACAACGGCAACGGCGTTAACGATTACGCCGACCTTGTCCTCGGCGCTCG
>JAZODS010000108.1:0-2222 GCA_045597165.1 Lachnospiraceae bacterium
GCGCTGTGCATAATCTAAGCAAGCCTCTTCGTCGACGATGTTTATAACTTCATACCGGTCTGCGTGTTGAAATCCGATTGCATTGGGATTTGCATCAACAGCTAATGTTTCATATCCCAAAGACTTCGCTTTTTGAATCACAAAATCCTGCAGAAAACCGGCACCTATAATCAGTATCTTCTTCACTCGAACACCTCAAAGTTCTTTTTTCGGCTTCAAGTCATATCCTCCGTTGGCTATCTGCCGATATAATCTTTTACGACCTCACAGTAATTCTCGATGATATACTCCACGTCCTCATCCGTTAGGCGTGTATGGAGCGGAAGTGTAATCTCGTTGATGTAGGCTGCATAGGCATTCGGATAATTCCGAATGTCGAATCCAAGCCTCATATAAGCCGTATGCATCGGCAATGGCTTGTAGTGAACGTTACAGTTCACACCACGCTCAGCCATGCGAACAATCACTTCTCTTCTTTGCTCATCCGTCACACCCGGCAGACGCGTGATATACAGATGACCCGAGGACTGATATTCCTCGGTGTAGTGAGGCAGCACCTCTACACCAAGCGGCTCGAATGCCGCGTTGTATCGCTCAATAATCTCACGTCTTCTGACAAGCATATCGGGATATCGTTCGAACTGTGCAAGACCCATTGCAGCTGCAATGTCTGTCATGTTGCATTTGTAATACGTACCCGCAATGTCATACTCCCAAGAGCCCAGCTTAGACTTCGCAAGAGCATCCTTTGACTGACCGTGAAGGCTGAGTAACTGAAGCTTTTTGTAGAGGTCTTCGTCCTTAATACCGGGGATCGTTCTCCACGTAAGGGCGCCTCCCTCAGCCGTCGTGAGATTCTTTACAGCATGGAAGCTGAAGCTCGAAAAGTCAGCCACATTACCAACCATCTTACCATGATAGCTCGATCCGAATGCATGTGCGGTATCCGCCATAATAGCCACTCTACCGAGCGCATTCTGCAACTCATTTGCCGGTTGATACATCGCCTTCTTGCTTTCTACGATTGTGAATAAGCGCTCATAATCGCAAGGGATACCGGCGATATCTACCGGAATAATTGCCTTTGTCTTCGGTGTAATCGCACGTTCTACTTGCTCATAATTCAGTTCAAGCGAATCCGGCTGAATGTCCACCAGCACAAGCTTAGCGCCGACGTGGCACACAACCGAAGCGGATGCTGTATAGGTGTAGGCCGGAACGATAACCTCGTCGTCCTCGGAGCCACCACTGTCGCGGCCGATGCCCATCAGACGGAGCGCCATCTCGGCACATGCGGTCTGACTGTTTAGACACACGCAACGAGGTGTGTCGCCTTCTGTGCGCCCCACCCCAATCCAGTCTGCAATCTTCTTTTCCAAAAGCTTTGTCTTAGGGCCGGTCGTAATCCAACCGGACCTAAGCGTATCTGCAACACCCGCAATCTCAAGTTCTCCGACATCCGGAGGACTGAACGGTATGTTTCTATGTTCCATAGTCTTATGATCCTTCCTAGTACGTTATCAGCTGACACCAAGTGATGAGAATCACTTTTCCTCCGATGTCACTGCGGCTTCTGCCATAGCTTCTTCAATTCCCGTCACATTCTCCTTGCCGGTCGGATGCTGTCCTACCGGGTGGAATGTCGGTACCATCTTCTCAACCAATTCTACGATATCGTCTCTGTTGTCGTAGCAAGCCTCGGAAAGCTCTGCGAGCTGATTGAGGAATTCGTCAACGTTGAACGGAATCGGCTTTCCGATGTGAATCAGTGCATTTGCCGTATGGCGCATGCCCTCTTCTGCCATCAGCTTCTCTTCGAACAGCTTCTCGCCGCTTCGAAGACCGGTATAGACAATCGGAATGTCCACGTCGGGCTCGAGTCCGGACAGCTTAATCAAGTTACGAGCCAGCGTGTCAATCTTCACCGGATCGCCCATATCGAGTACGAATATCTCGCCGCCCCAAGCATAGCTTCCAGCCTGGAGTACAAGGCTTGCCGCCTCGGGAATCGTCATAAAGTAACGCACGATGTCCGGGTGCGTAACCGTGACCGGACCGCCGTCTGCAATCTGCTTCTTGAACAACGGGATAACGGAACCGTTGCTGCCGAGCACGTTGCCGAAACGAACCGCAACGAACTGCGTACCCGTACGCGCCGCATTGCTCACACAGTCAATCGTAATGCCTTCCGCAATCGCTTGCTTAATACCTTCTGAGCCATG
>JAZODS010000109.1:0-31843 GCA_045597165.1 Lachnospiraceae bacterium
TATACTCTAATGCATTAGAGAAAGGAGAATCGGGGATGGACACACCGAAGGTATTTGAAAGTGAGTATCGCTTTTGTTTGATTTTGTGGGAGCACGAGCCCATTAAGAGCAGTGAATTGGTGGTGCTTTGCAAGGAGCAGCTTGGTTGGAAGCCGACAACGACCTACACAGTGATTAAGCGTTTGTCCGAGCGAGGCGTTTTGAAGAATGAGAACACCATCGTAACCGCCTTGGTTAGCAAGGACGAGATACAGGCAGCCGAGATCAGCGAAATGGTGGAGAAGACATTTGAAGGCTCGCTACCGGCATTTGTGGCTGCATTTACAAAACACCAGAAGCTTTCCGAAGAGGAGATTGACGCGGTGCAGCAGATGATAGACCGCTACCGGAAAGGAGAAGCTTGATGGGCGGCATCTTTTTAAAAATTCTGAACATGAGTATCTCTGCCGGCTGGGTCGTTCTTGCGGTATTCGTACTGAGACTGCTTTTGAAGAAAGCGCCCAAGTGGGTAAATGTTGTCCTCTGGGGCGTCGTTGGAATCCGCCTTATCATGCCGTTTTCGCCGGAAAGCATTCTGAGCCTTATTCCGAGCGCCGAAACGATCAGCAAGGCTCCCGAGGCTTCGAGGCCGCATTTTGATTCCGGCGTTACGATAGTCGACAAGCAGGTAAATGAGTATCTGGCCGGCCATTACTTTGAAGGCGTTTCGCGACCTGCGGGCAACTTTGTGGACGTAACAACGGTTCTGGCGGTTGTTTGGCTGCTTGGCATGGCGGCCCTCTTGATCTACGCGGTGGTCAGCTACATCCGACTGGGACGCAAGGTGAGAACGGCTGTTTCGTACCGAGGCAACATCTATCAGAGCGAAGCCGTGATTTCGCCGTTTGTGCTTGGCATTGTTAAGCCGAGAATTTATTTGCCCTTTGGCATTCCCGAGAAAGATGCAGAGCACGTGGTTGCCCATGAAAATGCGCATATTCGGCGCAAAGACCATTGGTGGAAGCCACTTGGCTATTTGCTTTTGGTCGTGCATTGGTTCAATCCGCTTATGTGGCTTGGCTACGTGCTGCTGTGCAGAGATATCGAGCTCGCGTGCGATGAGAAGGTAGTGAAAGCATTGGGCGTCGAGCAGAGGGCGGATTACTCTCAAGCCCTCTTGACCTGCAGTGTGAATCGGCGCATGATTGCTGCGTGTCCGCTGGCATTTGGTGAGGTCGGCATTAAGAATAGAGTACGCGCGGTACTGAACTACAAGAAGCCGGCCTTCTGGATTGTGATGGTTGCGGTAATCGCTTGCCTTGTCGTAGCAGTGTGCTTTTTGACGAATCCCAAAACGGAGAAATGGCAGTCCGACAACTATTCGATTCAGTGCAATGTAATCAGCGCAGAGTGCGATAATGTCACGTACGAGTTTGTGTACGGGACGCTCGCCGAGGACCGTCCGTACATTTGCGTCAATTGGACGAACGATACGGGGGATGAGCTGTGTTTCGGGGAAGAATTCACGATATACAAAGACGGTAAGAAGTATGAGCCGAAGGAGGAACAGTATTTTGGACTGGTTTTGCATGGCGTCAAGCCCGGAAAAGGCTTGATCGAGAGCTATGAGCTCGGTTCGTATACCTTTGAGAAGGGGACTTACCGGCTTGAAAAGACGTTCTATTTCAAAAACGATCCGTCGCAAATCTACACGGCTTATATCGTCTTTTCCGTCGATGCGGTGTATTCGTTCGTCGGAAAGCAATATGCAGGAGAGCGAGTGGTTTATGAAGCCGGTATGTACTCCTTCACCATTTCGGACGATGCGATTCCGGAGTTTATGATTTCCGCACAATCGCTTGCGCTTTTGAGAAGAGACAAGACGGAGTCCGCATGGAAGCAAATCGGTGAGCTGCAAAGTATCAAGCCGGAAGAAGAGAATTTCGACGAGCTTTTCTTCCCGAATGACTGGGATGATGGATATTCCGCAAGCTATCTGCGAAAGAATAATCTACATGCATTTTCCGCGATGGACGTGGACGGGACGCTTTATTATTTGCTTGAGCAGAAGAACGGAGACATCTATATTGCGCAGAGCGGCGGAATCACGAGTGATTTCCGATGGGTGTTCAAGATGGAGGAGTGTGAAAATGCACAGCTGTCCGGGGAACCCTTGAATGAGCCGCCGGTGCTGGTTGTCATAAGCAATGAACAGAGCATAGAGGCGTTAACAGGCTCGTATTCATGGTGTTGGCAAGATACGTGGATGGAAAGCATGGGCAGACATCCGCTTGCGTCGTTGGAAGAGATGCCACTGATTGAGCTTTTGCCGAGCTACATCAATCACGGAGATCCTTTGGGAGCTTTGTTGCAGTTTAACCTAAGGGGAGTTGCGCCTATTTTCGATGTGTCGCCGAGTGACATTCACATAAGATGCTGGGAGGAGGAAAGCCGGGGCGTCATCAATGCAGAAAGCGAAGAGATAGAAGTCAGAGAGATAAACGGCAATCTGTTTTTCGATTTGAAGGACGGCAACTACATATACGAAGTCATCGCCGATTGGACCGCTTCGGAGACGTATGGCGGAACGGTTCGGTATAGCTTCTATGTGCTGAAAGCGAATATGGAACCGCAACCGATTCCTTCGATGAAATGAAAAGCGGAGATATCGCTATGTTCGCGAAAAATCAATGCTTCGTTTTTGAAGGGCGTCGATGAAGCGTTTTATTTACCATAGCAGATTCATCCTAAAAAGTAAATCCGTACAGTATAAATCTCTTGGTTCTACAGATAATAATACCACGATTACTTAGACAAGGAGAAGGATTTATATATGAAGGCAACAGGAATAGTGAGAAGAATTGATGACCTGGGACGTGTGGTGGTGCCCAAGGAGCTGCGTCGTTCGTTGCGAATTCACGAGGGCGACCCGATTGAGATTTTTACGAATCGGGATGGGGAGATCATATTGAAGAAGTATTCGCAGATCGGTGAGATTTCGGAATTTGCGGGCTGCTATGCGGACGCGATTGCGCAGACGCTCGGAGTGGCAGCAGTGATTACGGACCGCGAGCAGGTGATTGCCGCCAGCGGGTTGCCGAAGAAGGAGTGGCTCGGGAAAGGCATTTCCGAGGAGCTGCATGCGCTGATGCAGGACAGAGGAGTCGTGCTCGCGGCAAAATCGGAGGAGGGCTTTCTGCCGATTACGGAAGACGAGAATGAGGTGGCGGTCGAGGCGATTGCGACCATCATTTGTGAGGGTGACGCCATCGGCGCGGTAGTGCTTGTGAGCCGCGATGATGCTGCCGAATTCGGTGAATTGGAGCGAAAGACCGTGTCCACGGCTGCAAACTTCCTCGGAAAGCGACTTGAGTGATGTCATTTGTACTAAATTTTGCGAAAATGAACAATTGTGCTTGACTTTATTAGGAATCGAGTATATAACTAATAGTGTGAGATAAATGTGCGTGCTTGCGCATCGAAATCAAGCATTAGCGAATGAATTACCTACACTATTTTAGGAGGAATGATTATGAACAAGACTGAATTAGTATCCGCAATTGCAGGAAAGACCGGCGTTAAGAAGGAAGACGCTAAGAAGATGGTTGACGCATTTGTTGACGTTATTACCGAGCAGTTGGTAGCTGGTGATAAGGTTGCTCTTGTTGGCTTTGGTACCTTCGAGGTTTCCGAGAGAGGCGAGAGAGTTGGCCGCAATCCTCTTACGAAGGAGAACATCACGATTCCCGCTTCCAAGCAGCCTAAGTTCAAGGTTGGCAAGGCATTGAAGGATGCTGTGAACGCTTAATCATTTTTGCGTTAGTACAAGCTGGTCGGTTTTCCGGCCAGCTTTTTTGTTCTGTCGGACATTTTTAGGAGGACATATGAGATTAGACAAATACCTTAAGGTGTCGCGCCTTATCAAGAGAAGAACGATTGCAAATGAGGCATGCGACGCCGGTCGTGTGACGGTCAACGGAAAGGTTGCCAAGGCCTCCGCAGAGGTGAAGGTCGGAGACGTGATCGAGATTACGTTCGGCAACAAGTCCGTGAAGGCACAGATTACGGCCATTGCAGACACGACGAAGAAGGACGAGGCAAAGGAGCTGTTTCAGTACCTGTAGGTACGGCGCTGCCCGAGTCCGGTGCATTGCTACGAAGGGATGCTTGCGCATCGGCACATCCCCCGGGTGAAGATGCAACGCCGGGCACATAAATCCCGACAGTGCGCATACACTTTGGTAAAGAGGCGTTGACCACCGCGCACATGCGGCAAGGGTCTGTTGGGAGGCGCGATGGCAGAGCAGCTGCAAAGTCACAGTCTGACACTTACGGAGAGAAAGCTGGCGGAATTCACGGGCGTGGAGGACGTCAGAGCATTTGACGAGCACGAGATTGTGCTCATTACGGAGCTCGGAACGCTTTTGGTGCGCGGGCAGAATCTGCAGGTAAAGAGCCTTGTGCTGGAAAAGGGCATCGCGATTGTCGAGGGCGACATCGACGGACTGTTGTATTCGGCGAAGGTGAGCAGAAATGCGGCCAAGGGCTCGACCATCCGTCGGCTGTTCGGTTGATGGGGGTGTGCCATGGCGACACCCTTGCTACGAGCGGAGCTTTTGCTGTTTGCCGGGACGGTGGCGACCGGGGCCGGGCTTGCAATCGCTTATTACATGCTATGCGCATTTCGAACGGTTTTGCCGTGTGGGCCGCGATGGGTGGTGGCGACGGACATTCTCTTTTTCGTTGCGGCCGCATTTGTCACCTATACGACGATTTATCGGCTCGGTAACGGTGTCGTGCGATATTATGCGTCAGCGGGACTGGTGCTTGGTGCGCTCATGGTCCGTGCCGTCGTAAAATGCGCGCAAAACCGATTGCAAAAACGCCGATTTCAGCGTACAATAAACAAAGCAGAGGACATTCACTAAGTGAGGGGAACGTATGAGTAGAGGACGGTTGAGACCGGTAATTAAGAAGAACAAGCGTATGCTGACGCTGTTGCTGCTTGTATTGATCGTGGCATTTGCCGCGGTTACGCTCATTTATCTGAAAAAGGGCGAGGAACAGGAGCTGGCGGAGAAGCTGGCGGAGAAGAAGCGCTTGGAGCTTTTGCTGGAAGAGGAGAAGGAACGCGCGGAATCGATAGAGGACTATCGTGTGTACGTGCAGACGAAGAGCTATATGGAAGAGGTGGCCCGAAAGGTGCTCGGGCTTGTATATAAAGACGAAATTATCTTTCGACCGGAGGGAAATGCGGAATAAGCAACCTCGTGTCGATGTGTTTTTCTGATACTGCATACAATATGACAAACTTTACCATTCGCATTTGCTATACTAACCGCATCAAGGTTAGAAAATGTGCGGGGGCGAGTCATGGAGCAGAGCAGAGAACAGGTACAGAACGTAGAAAGTCATCGTGACTGGGGCTACGGAATTGCAGGCTATCGTATGAAGCGATTGGCCGAGCTTATGGAGACGATTGCCGGCGGCTACCGTGCCGGCTGCAATGGCAGCGTGGAGGTAGGCTCTCCCGGCTTTTTTGTTCGCGAGAGCAAGCGGATGCTTTCGATGCAATATCAGGAGCTGGCGGACATGCTGTTAGAGCTTTCGCAAGGCTTTGCCGACGGACTGGGGCAGTCCAGGGAGCAGCGGGAGCGAGTGAAGGAAGGACTGGCGAAGGAGGGGATCCGACTGCGCCAGATTATCTTTGTACCGGTGCAGGACAACCATAGAGAGATCCACCTGATTGCGCGTGTGCAACGCGGTGGCAATCGATTGGCGGACGAGCTCGGGCATTTGCTTTCGGAGCTTTTGTTCGAGGAATTTGTGCCGGCGCAGAATTGTCAGAGGATTGTCGGACCCGAGTACGGTTATTTTGTATTTCATCAAAAGGAGCGCTACCGGTTGATTACCGGTGTAGTTCGGGCGGCCAAACGAACGGGCGAGCCGTCGGGCGACAATTACTTGATTGTGAAGCCGTGTTTCGGCGAAAGTGCGCTCGCCATATCGGATGGAATGGGAACCGGCGAGGAGGCTTGCCGCGGCAGTGCATTTGTTATAGACCTGCTGGAGCTTTTGCTGCAGGCGGGTTTTCGAAAGCAGACGATGATTTCGCTGCTCAATTCGGTGCTGCTGTTCTCGCAGGAGGAGCGTGCGTATGCGACGCTTGATTTGTGCTTGATGAATCTGTTCGACGGTACGGCGACGTTCGTGAAGTCGGGGGCGGCGACGGCATATATCAAAAGAGACGATTTTGTCGAGGTGATCGAGGATTCCGGTCTGCCGATCGGAATGCTGCCGGAGGTGCGACCGATTGTGAGTGAGCGGCGCATTTACCACGGCGAGAGCGTCATCCTGATGAGCGACGGTGTGATGGACTGCTTCCGCGAAGACGGGGAGGAGCAGCTTCGCGTGGCGATTCGCTCGATGAATAAGGGAACCCCGCAGGACATGGCCGGTGCGCTTTTGTTGTTGGCGCTGCGGAACAATCGTTACGAGCCGCGCGACGACATGACGGTGCTCGTGGCCCGTCTGGAGCGCGAGAAGGAAGAAGAGGGGCTACAGCCCGAGAGTTGAACGGGCGAGACGAAAGATACGGAGATAGTATGAGAAGACTGGTGCGAGCTTATGTAGAGAAGGAACAGCTGTTGGCACACGGAGACCATGTGCTCGTCGGAGTATCCGGCGGTGCGGACTCCATGTGCCTGCTTTTCTTGCTTCGAGAGCTGGCAAAGGAATATAAGCTAACGCTGAGTGTGCTGCACGTGCACCACGGAATTCGCGGGGAGGCGGCTGACGGAGACGCGGCATTTGTCACGCGCTATTGCGAGGAGCATGCGTTGCCCGTTTACGTGCGTTACGTGGATGTACCCGCGGTGGCAAAGCAGGAGCATCTGAGCGTTGAGGAGGCCGGTCGCAAGCTGCGATACGCGCTTTTGGCGGAGACGGCGGCAGAGGTTGGCGCTACGGCAGTGTGCGTGGCGCACCACCGAGACGATCTGGCGGAGACGGTTCTGTTTCGCATGCTTCGCGGAACGGGGCTGCGTGGCCTCGTAGGAATGGAGCCGGTTAGCAGACCATTTGCCGACGAAAGCCTGCGACTCGTTCGCCCGCTTCTGTGTGTCGGCAGAGAGGACATCGAGCGATTCCTCGGCGAGGAGGGCATAAGTTTCCGTACAGATGAGTCAAATGCGGACAATCACTACGACCGCAACTACTTGCGCAACGTAGTATTTCCCGAGCTGACGCACATAAATGCGAAGGCGAAGGAGCACCTTGCGAAGCTTTCCGAGCATTTGCGTCCGGTAGCGGAGCTGCTCGCGGAGCTGACGGCTGAAGCGCTTCCGCGCTGTATTACGGAGGATGGGCTACTTTGCGAGCCGACGCTTGCACTTCCCGCGGCGGTAAGAAGAGAGGTGCTGCTGAAATATCTGAAGCAGTGCGCGGGAACGGCGAGGGATTTGACAGAGCAACATATCGAGGCGCTGGAGGGTCTTTTGACGGCAGAGGTGTCGAAGGAGCTGAGCCTGCCGTATGGGCTTACGCTTGTGCGAGGCTATACGAGCATTTTCGAGGAGGCCGAGAAAGAGTCGAGCCCGTCCGAGGAGGCTGAGAGGGAATTGCACGATTTTCCGACGAAGCTGCGACTTTTTGACGGCAGAATGTTGGAATGTGCGTTATTGAAACATAAAAAATCCGATAGAATACCAAAAAATAAGTGTACGAAATGGTTTGACTATGATAAAATAATCGGTAGTATATCGGTTCGTCATCGAAGAAGCGGAGACTATCTTGTGATTTCCGTGAGTGGGCAGCGCAAGAGCTTGCAGGATGTTCTCGTGAATGAGAAGATTCCGAAGGCGAAGCGCGAGGCGATGGAGTACGTTGCCTGCGGCTCGGAGATTTTGTGGATTCCGGGCTGTCGGGGAAGTGAGGCCTACCGCGTGAATGACGACACGGAGACGGTATTGCAGCTGCGTCTGACAGACGAGTCGGACAGCTGAGAGGGAATATACAAAGCTACATAAGATATTAGGAGGTGCGCGTGATGGAAAAGCTGAGCGTTATGATTTCCGAAGAGTCCTTGATGGAGAGAGTGAAGGAACTGGCAAAGCAGATTACGGAGGATTATGCCGGAAAGGAATTGAAGCTGGTGTGCATTCTTAAGGGAAGCATTTTCTTTACGACGGAGCTGGCAAAGAGAATTGATTTGCCGATTCGATTGGACTTCATGTCTGTTTCGAGCTACGGCAACGAGACGACAAGCAGTGGTCGCGTGAAGATTGTGAAGGATCTTGATGAGAGCATTCGAGGAGAGCACGTAATCGTAATCGAAGATATTATCGATTCGGGAAGAACGCTTTCGTTCCTTATGGAGATGCTCGAAAGCCGTCAACCGGCATCGTTGTCGCTTTGCACACTTCTCGATAAGCCGTCGAGACGAGTGGTGGAGGTTCCGGTGGACTATACGGGCTTTGAGATTCCGGATGAGTTCGTTGTAGGCTTCGGGCTTGATTATGCGCAGAAGTATCGTGCGCTGCCGTATGTCGGCGTATTGGAATTGGAATAAATATTGCGGCGTCGGCCGTGTGACTTAGGAGGTTATATTGAAGAAATCATACCGTGGCTTAGTGTTTTATTTTGTGATACTGGCCATCTTTATCGGTGCTATGTTCTATGCGGATGCGAAGAACCGCAACAAGAGCTTCAACCATGCGGACTTTGTAACTGCCCTGGAAGAGGGAAGAATCGATTCCATAGAGATCGTTCAGAACGAGGAGGTTCCTACCGGTGAGGTATACGTTACCTTCCGCGGAGATGAGGAATCGGCACATTTTTATACGCCGGACATCAATGTGATTGTAGACGAGGCAGAGGAGGCCGGTGTTCGTTGCGTCGTACAGGATATCGACAAGCCGGGCTGGTTTTGGAGATACGTATTCCCGTATTTGATTGCATTCATTGCATTTTTGATTTTGTTCAGCGCATTTAGCCGTTCGATGGGCGGCGGCAATTCGCAGATGATGAACTTCGGCAAGAGCCGTGCGCAGATGAGCATGCCGGATGAACAGCAGATTACGTTCAAGGATGTTGCGGGTCTGCACGAGGAAAAGGAGCAACTGCAAGAGGTTGTGGAATTCCTAAGCAATCCGAAGACGTTCCTGCGAGTGGGAGCGCGTATTCCGAAGGGAATTCTCATGGAGGGACCTCCCGGTACCGGTAAGACGTTGCTTGCAAAGGCAGTAGCCGGCGAAGCGGGCGTTCCGTTCTTCTCGATTTCCGGTTCGGATTTCGTGGAGATGTTCGTCGGTGTCGGTGCATCGCGTGTACGTGATTTGTTCGCTACGGCGAAGAGAAATGCTCCGTGTATCGTCTTCATCGACGAAATTGACGCGGTGGCACGTAGACGTGGAACCGGTATGGGCGGTGGCCATGACGAGCGTGAGCAGACGCTCAACCAGATGCTTGTAGAGATGGACGGATTCGGTGTCAACGAGGGCATTATCGTGCTCGCGGCAACGAACCGTGTGGATATATTGGATCCGGCGATTATGCGACCGGGCAGATTTGACCGTAAGGTGCTAATCGGCAGACCGGACGTGAGAGGACGTCTTGAGATTTTGCGTGTGCACGCAAAGAACAAGCCGCTTTCCGAAGACGTGAATCTGGAGCAGATTGCACAGTCGACGGCCGGATTTACGGGAGCGGACCTTGAGAACCTTCTCAACGAGGCGGCAATCAGTGCGGCAAAGGATGAGCGAGCTTACCTCAACGATGAGGATATTAAGAGCGCTTTGATTCGAGTGGGAATCGGTACGGAGAAGAAGAGCCGCATCATTTCCGATAAGGAGCGCCGCATTACGGCATATCACGAGGCCGGTCATGCGATTTTGTATCACGTGCTGCCCGATGTGGGACCGGTATATACCGTCTCGATCATTCCGACGGGAAGCGGTGCTGCGGGATATACGATGCCTCTTCCGGAAAAGGATGAGATGTTCAATACGAAGGGTAAGATGACGCAGGACATCATCGTATGCCTCGGTGGACGTGTGGCAGAGGAGCTCGTATTCGACGATATTACGACCGGCGCAAGCCAGGATATCAAGGTGGCGACACAGACCGCCCGTGCGATGGTAACGAAGTACGGCTTCTCGGATGTGCTTGGCACGGTCAACTACGACAACGACGAGGATGAGGTGTTCATCGGTCGCGACCTTGCGCATACTCGCAGCTACAGCAACAGCGTAGCCGATGCGATTGATGCTGAGGTGCGCAAGCTGATTGACGAGTGCTACGCTAAGGCAAAGGCACTTATCACCGAGAATCGTGAGGTGCTCGACGCTTGTGCGGAGCTGCTGCTTGAAAGAGAGCGTATCACGAAGGATGAGTTCGAGGCGCTGTTCGGTGTAGAGAAAGAAATGCCGACTGTAACGGAGATTGAGCTGTAACGACGATGGAGACGTCGCCGGACGGGAAGAATATGAATAAGAATGAGAAACGCAAGCATGGACTTTTGAGAAAATGCTTGCGTTTTTTCTGCATTTGCGTTATAGTTAAGTTGTTCGTAGATGGTAACTGTGATTTACAGGCAGCGACATCGGCGTATACGGTGATCGCCCTTTGGGGGAGAGTAACCGTTACGGACACAACAAAGGATTGGGACGGATAGCCCCGATAACTCATTACAGAAAGGAAGAGAAATAGAATGAAGAAGAGATTGTTGGCTTTATTACTGGTTCTCGCTATGGTACTTACTTGCCTTACCGCTTGTAGTGATGATGACAAGGATGACAAGGATGACAAGAAGCACAAAGAAGATTATGAGGACGCAGGCGAATTGTTAGAGGATGCTTCTGAGATGAAGCCCGGCAAGATTACACTGTCCTTTGACGCTCTCTATGCTGAAGATGGTGAAGAACAGAACATGAAGTTTGACTATGTGATATCGATGGACGGAAAGGACGCAGAGCTCGGACTTTCGGCAGAGATCGATGTTGACGGTCAGAATATGAAGTTTGATTTTCCGGAGCTATTGATTGTAAAGGATGAAATGCTTTACGTGAATCTCGGAGTAGCTACAGACGTTGCTGACCTTGCAGGTTTCGACTTGGATGATTACTTGGACGGCGTAGAGCTGGATTGGTTTGCAATTCCGCTTCCGGATGACCTTCCCGAGTCGACGGATTCCGAAGCTATGATGGACAGTGTTCTTGCACTTGTGACGGCGCTTACTGAGGCAGGCAAGGCCTCTGAGGACGATGGTAAGCATACCACGAGTTTCAGCGATGCAGATAGCATGAAGGCAGCTCTTGGTGTAATCGCAGATTTCCTTGAGAATGACGCACAGGATCTGTACGACAACTTCCTCGCACAGGCGAAGGATATGAAGATTGACCTCAATGCATATGCAGAGAAGCTGATCGACCACTATAAGAAGGATATCGAGGCGATTCTCGAAGAGATGGATGTTCCCGATGCGGATACGATGCTTGATGAGGCACTTGACATGATCAAGGACCAGGATCTCAATGAGGTTTACGATGAGATCGACATAGAAGACGTATTTGCCGATATGGATGTGGATTTCTCCGAGCTTGCAGATGAACTTCGCGGTGCAATGGATAGCGTTTCCGGCGAAGATATTCCGGAGGATTTCGTACTTGAGATGACGAACGAGTTCGACGGCGACACATTGACGATCGAAGGCAAGCTCTCCGGCGAGCAGGATGGAGTTAAGCTTGACGCAACGCTTCTTGTGACGGTGGAGGACAAGAAGGCGAGCATCTCCGCGCCTTCTTCTCAGTGCTACCTGAGAGACTTTGCAGAATTGATTGCGCTGTTGGCGGAGGAAAGCGTAGGGGAGCTTCCGGATGTCGGTTATGAAGACGACTTCTATTATGAGGATGATTTCTACTACGAAGACGATTTCTATTATGAGGATGACTTCTACTACGATGAGCCCGCTTACGAGTGGTAATCTCGATCGTGAATAGAATCCGATAATTCTAAGGGCACTTTTGCTGTGGCAAGAGTGCCCTTTTCTTGTGCGTATTTTGCCTCGCAGGTCGGCTATGCCGCCACATTGGGCAAAATGCCGTGAAAAACGGGTAAAGTACAAGAGAGACGTCACTTTTGGCGCATTTTCAAGCGCAATGCCGTGAAAAATGGAGCAAACAGGAAAAACAACTAGCAAAATGCACAAAAACTCACCTCGGTTTTTGTAAAGTTTGTGCACACTAAATCGGGATACGGTGGTATTATAATACTCGTAAACCCCCAATACATTATATAGTTTTTGCTACACCCCATAAGTAACAAAAATACCTTCTCCGAGAAACGGCGACATGCGAATGTCGCCGTTTTTCATTGTCGAAAAAGTACGCCGGGGAGTCGTGAGATTTCGATCTGCACGGGCAAGCTTGCAGTCGCGAGATTGCGTGATTTGCCGGCGATTTTGCGGGCACGTGATTTCGAGCCGCATAGGCAATTTCGTAGTTGCTTCTAAGTGGCGGAAATGGTATATTAGGGAGAGGCGTAAAGACGCCATGAGCGAACATATAAGAGGATGAGTATGCTGGAAGAAAGACGATTTCACCGCGAGGCGATATTCAGTGACGGTACGGAGCAATTTCGTAGTCCCTGTGAGCCCGAGGTATACGATAATGTAACGCTTCGCATTCGTGTAGGACGCGAAGAAGCAGACAAGGTAGAGGTGCTGTTGTACGAGCAATTTGCCGGACAGGCAGGAGAGAGCCAAACGGCGGGACAGGCAGGCGCAGCCCAAGGTGCGGGCGGCACGCAGTCGGAGACGGCAGGCGAGCCGGTGGCAGTGACGATGACTCGCTATCGAACCGATGAGTGGTTTGACTGGTATGAGTGCGAGATAGAGCTGACGGCCAATCCGATGGAGTACGAGTTCCGAATCACCTGTGGCGAGGAGGCTTGGCTGTACGACCGCAAGGGCGTAATTGTAGTGCAGCGCGAGCATTACCGTTTTCGCATTACCCCCGGCTTTCATACGCCGGATTGGGCAAAGGGAGCGGTCATGTATCAGATCTTCGTGGACCGCTTTTACAACGGCGATCCGACGAACGATGTACAGGACGACGAGTATTATTATATCGATAGAAATGTTCGAAGAATCCGCGACTGGGGCAAGTATCCCGAGCCGATGGACGTTCAGGCATTTTACGGCGGAGACCTAAAGGGTGTTCTCAAGAAGCTGGACTACCTTGAGGAGCTCGGCGTGGAGGTCATCTACCTCAATCCGATCTTCGTGTCGCCGTCCAACCACAAATACGATATTCAGGACTACGACTACGTAGATCCGCATTTTGGCGTGATTGTGAAGGACAATCCGAAGGGCTTGCCGCTCGTGCATCCGGTCAATGCGCACTCGCAGCAGTTTATTACGCGAGTGACGAGCAAGGAAAACCTCGAGGCGAGCAACGAGCTGTTCATACAGCTGGTAGAGGAGATTCATAAGCGCGGAATGAAGGTGATTTTGGACGGCGTGTTCAATCACTGCGGCTCGTTCAATAAGTGGCTCGATCGCGAGTGCATTTACGAGCATGCGCCCGGCTTTGAAAAGGGTGCATTTGTGGACAAGGACAGCCCGTACCATACATTCTTTGATTTCCGCAAGGACAGCTGGCCTTATAATGAATTTTACGACGGCTGGTGGGGTCATGCGACGCTGCCGAAGCTGAATTACGAGTCGTCGGAGAAGCTGAAGAACTTCATCATGAGAATTGCGCGCAAATGGCTCGCACCTCCGTTCAACGCCGACGGTTGGCGCTTGGACGTAGCGGCCGATCTCGGTCACAGCGAGGAGTACAACCATGCGTTTTGGAAGGAGTTCCGGGCAAATGTAAAGGCGACCAATCCGGATGCGCTCATCTTGGCGGAGCACTACGGCGATGCCGGCGCTTGGCTCAAGGGCGACGAGTGGGATTCGGTTATGAATTACGATGCCTTTATGGAGCCGGTGACGTGGTTCTTCACGGGAATGCAGAAGCACAGCGATGCATTTTCGGAGGAGATGCTGTGCAACGAGAAGGCATTTTCCGATGCGATGGAGCATTATATGACGAGGTTCCAGACGGCCTCCCTGCAGGTGGCGATGAACGAGCTGTCGAACCACGATCATTCGAGATTTTTGACGAGAACAAACCGCAGACCGGGGAGAACGGCAACGGCCGGACCCGAGGCGGCGGATATCGGTGTGAGCAAGACGGTTATGCGTGAGGCCGTGATGCTGCAGATGACCTGGCCCGGTGCGCCGACGGTGTATTACGGCGACGAGGCGGGACTCGGCGGTTGGACGGATCCGGACAATCGAAGAGCATTTCCGTGGGGACACGAGGATCTCGAGCTGACCGCATTTCACCGAGAGATGATTCATATGCGCCGTGCGTATCCGGTGCTGCGTACCGGTTCGGTGCTGATGCTTTTGGCGGAGCACGGAGTAATCAGCTACGCGCGAATGGATGCAAATGACGTGATTATCGTAGCATTTAACAACAATGCCGAGGAGCGAAGCCTTACGATTCCGGTGTGGCGCGCAGGCGTGGCGACCGGAGACAGTTTGGTGCGTCTGATGACGACCGACCGAGACGGTTTCCGCATGGATGCGCAGATGTGCCATGCCACGGCGGGTGAGCTGAAGCTTTCGCTGCCGGCGGAGAGCGGAGTTGTGCTGAAGCGAATTCGACTGTAGAGCGAGAGATGTCGCTTGCAGCGCATGGCAAGAAATGCCGCTTGCAGCGCCATGGTAATGAGTGTCGCTTGCAGCGCATGGCGTGTTGGCGCCGCGACAAGCGTGATAGAGGGGATGCAATGACGAAGAAGCAACGCGTGGCGGAGCTTTTGGCCCGCTTGGATGAGTATTATACAACCGAATACCGATGCTACTTGAACCATGAAAATGCATGGCAGCTCCTAATTGCAACGATTTTGAGCGCGCAGTGCACGGACGCGAGAGTGAACATCGTGACGGAGGATTTGTTTCGGAAGTACGACAGCCTGCAGGCCTTTGCCGAGGCCGATTTGGATGAGCTGGAGCAGGACATTCGACCGACCGGCTTTTATCACACGAAGGCGAAAAATATCATCGCTTGTGCAAGACAGCTGATCGAGCTGTACGGCGGTGAGGTGCCGAACGACATCGACGCACTGACGGCGCTGCCGGGTGTCGGACGCAAGACGGCGAATGTCATTCGCGGCAACATTTATCACGAGCCGAGCGTAGTCGTGGACACGCACGTGAAGCGTATTGCGAGGAAGCTCGGGCTCACGAAGGAGGAAGATCCGGAGAAGATTGAGTACGATCTCATGAGGGTTCTGCCGAAGGACCACTGGATCTTGTTCAACATTCAGATTATTACGCACGGGCGGAGCATTTGCCCGGCGAGGTCGCCGCACTGCGACGAATGCTTTTTGAGCGATTTGTGCATGGAAGGACGGCGAGCGAAGAAGTAGGCGTGAGCCTGTCGATTCTGCTACCGGACGGGAGAAAAATGCTTGCTTTATCGCGGGAGATGGCATACAATAAGAGCAGTAATGTGCGGCGAAACGATTCGTCGCGTATGTGAATATGGATTCATTGGAGGTTATTATGAACTTTTTTAACAAGAAGACACAGGTTTGGATCGTTCGTATCATTGCAATCGCATTGGTGCTTTTGATGGTTGTGGCGTTGTTCGCTGCAATGCTGTAAGATGCTAGACGTAAAGAACATATCGAAAAGCTATGGGCGCAAGCAGGTGCTTCGCGACATTTCCTTCTCGGCAAAGCAGGGGGAGTGTATTGCAATTGCGGGCGCCAATGGCTGTGGTAAATCAACGCTTCTGTCGATACTCGCGGGAACCTTGCGCAGTAATGGTGGAAGCTTTCGTGCATTTGGCCACGATTTGTTCGCAGAACCGAAGGAGCGCGAGAGAATCATCGCTTATGTGCCGCAGGAGAATCCTTTGATTGGCGAGCTGACGGCAAAGGACAATCTGCGACTTTGGTATTGCAACAGCCGTTTCGATATGAAGCAGGAGCTCGATCATGGAGTGCTTGCGATGCTTGGAATTCCGGAGTTTTTGAACGTAAAGGTTGCGAACATGTCCGGTGGTATGAGAAAGCGTCTGAGCATCGGCTGTGCGGTGGCAAATGATCCGCCGGTCACGATTCTCGACGAGCCCGGTGCGGCACTCGATTTGGCATGCAAGGAATCGATTCGTTGCTATCTTGAGGAATACAAGAAGCGCAACGGAATTGTAATCATTACGACCCACGACGAAGAGGAGCTTCGGCTGTGCGACCACCTTCTCGTAATGAGAGATGGCGTGCTGCGAGAGGTAGATCGCAGTCTTCGCGGTCGAGATTTGTTGGCAGAGATTCTGGTGACGGGAGGATTGGACAATGGAATCCGATCAGAGAATGAGTCGTCCACCGTTTGATGAGCATGGCTACGCCATGTGGGACACTCAAGACACGTACATAGAGAGACCGAAAAAGACCCCGCGGTGGTGGCTGATACCTGCGGGGCTTCTTGTTATTGCCCTAATTGTCGGATTGGTGTGGATTTTGAAGCCGAAGAAGACGACGGAGGAGCTGTGTCACGATGCGATTGCGGATGCACTGCGCGACATGCTCGGTTACGAGGAGCCGCTGGCAAATGAGCTACGGATCGCTGACCTCGTGAAGCTTGTGCGGAGCAAGCAGTTTGCCGGCGAGACGAGCATCGCACTGGAGGATGCCAACGTCGATTTGGAAGGCACGACTCTCGAGGATTGGCTTACCGACAAAGGCTTGCCTCTTGACTTAAGCATGTTGTCCGGAGTCGGAATCGTAGCGGATACGGCGGTAAATGGTGCGCACTCACACAGTCGCCTGCGCCTTTCCTACAGTGGTATCCGGATGACGGCTGCAGAGCTGTTCACGGACGACGAGGCGTTGTATCTCGCATCGCCGAAGCTGTTTGATGCGGTGCTTCGCATAGAGCCGGACCGCGTACGTGATGAGTGGAAGACGTCGCCGCTTTGGGGTGCTTTGAGTGAGAACCAAGAAGAGAGTATCAAAAACCTACTGGGCAAGGGCGAGAACCTGCTTTCGGCGGTAGGCGAAGAGCTGGATGGCGCGAAAGAGATATTCGGCGCCGCATTTGACACGAGCGGAGAGTTTATGGACCGCTTGCTTTCGTGCTACACATACGAGAAGGCAACAGACGAGGACGGCAATGAGATAACCGAGAAGTTCCCGGTAGGAAAGCGCATGGTTTCCTGCAAGGCATACATCATTCGAGGCGATGCCGTTGCGCTGAGCGACTTGCTGTGTCGAGCATTTGGCGTGGAGGCCGGAAGCGTCCGCGTGCTCGGTCAGACGGATGATCATCCGGAGGCGACGCTGTACTTGACGAAGTCCGGCGAGCTCATTCGCATGGAGGCGTCTTGCGTCCTTGCAATCGGCGAGAGAAGCTATCCGTTTTCCATCGAGCTGCAGTGCTCGGGAGAAGACGATCCGCAGCACAACGTAGTGCTTCGAGCTTCTGTAGGGCTGGATGGGACGGACATTTCGGTGGAGCTGAAGAAAAATACGAAGGTGAGCCGTACGGAAATCGAGAGCCGCATTAGCGGAGACCTCGTCCTCACGACGAAGGAGACCGAGGAGACGGAGAGCTACGGCATCGTGTTCCTCGCGGAATATGACCGCTTGGCGGATACGATGGACCTAACGGCAAATACCTATTGGGACGACCGAACGGTCGGTGCCTTGGAGACGAGAGGAACATTTTCCTGGGAGGACGGCGCATGTGAGATTCGCTTCCCGAGCATTCGCTTCCAAGACACGTTCAACGGAAATGAAGGCGTTGTAAGCTGGGATGTGTCTCTTGCGCCATATAACAAGGTGCCGGAGCCGCCTACGGAAAATGTGCTGGATGTCTTCGAGCTGTCACAGGACGAGGTGGCGGCATGGAAGGCGGACCTGATAAAGAACCTGAAGTGGTACTTGGACGTACTGTCCGATTTTACCGGCTGATGTGCGACGAAGGCGGCCGATAAGCGGCCGGACGCAGCCGCGATGAGCCGATAGCGGCGATGATTTGCCGCAGTAATACCGAAGAAAGGAGAGCCTATGAGATTAGCAAATGCATTTCAAAAGATCGAATGTAAGCGTGCAATCAAGACGCTGCCGCAGTATTATCTCGGAGTCATCATTCTGAGTGCGATACTGGGCTTGGTCGTATTCTGTGGCTCTCTGTTTGCGGAGGAGGAAGAGAGCTCGGAGCTCAAGGTTGCACTCGTATTGAACCAAAACACCTTCCTTTCCAACTTTGGAACGGAGGTGCTGCAGTCGGCGTCGAGCGTCGGCTCGCTGTGTAGCTTTGTCATCACCGATGAGGCGTCGGCACTGGACGGCATTGAAGACGGAACGTATTGCGGTGCAATCATCTTCCCGAACCATTTTATCGGGTCCGTATTGTACGGAGACGGCGAAGAGGTTGCGACGATGTATTTGCCGCGGTTCGGCGCGAATTTCAACAACGGTCTCTTGGAGGGACTTGCGGTAGTGGCCAGCGGAATGCTTTCCGCGACGGAGTCGGGCATGACCGCGGGTGTAGAGGTGTCGAGACATTTCGGAGCGGATGAGCAGGATCGTAGACGCGTGGAGAGCGACATCGAGGCGCTGTTCCGAGAGCATGTATTCAACAGAGAGGAATGCTTTGTGGAAGACGTGGCGTCGGGAACCGGCGCTGTGAGTGCGATACAGTATTATTTTTGTGCCGCACTTGTGTTGCTTTTGTTGCTCGGCGGAATCAGCTGCGGTGCCATTTTAAAGGGAGATACAAAAGCATTTGAGGATCAGCTGTACCGACATCGTATCGGCCCGGTGCGATTGATGGGCATTCGTTATGTGGCGGTGCTGCTGATGTTTGCGATACTGTACACGTCGGTGTTTGCGATATTGGCCATTTTGTTCGCATGGAAGCCGGAGCTGTTCTACGAGCTCTTTACGATTATGCGCTTTTCGGAGCTGTTGCTTTGGTATGTGAGCGGCATTCCGATGCTTTTGCTGGCAGCAGCGCTCGTGTGCCTCATTTACGCATTTGCGGGCAATCAAATCGGCGGAATTCTTCTGTTGTTCCTTGCGACCATCGTGATGGGTTATGCGTCCGGGTGTCTGGCACCGGCGGCGTATTTGCCTAAGGCGGTTCGTGTAGTAGGCGGATATATGCCGACCTCGCATATGCTCGATTCTCTGTTGCTCGGATTGCAGCAAATGCCGAGCGTTCGTAACCTCCTGCTGCTTTTGTGCATGACGGCCGGCGCATTGCTTCTGACCGCCGCCCTGCAGGTGCTGAGAAGGAGGGCCGGACGATGAAGCGATTTTTAGTATGGCTCTATCTGATGAGCAAGAGACTTTTGAAGAAGCCTTCCTTCGTGATTATCCTGGCGATGCTTCCGGTGGTGCTACTGGCATATCGCTTCGTCATCACGGAAGACGACGAGAAGCTGCACGCAGCGTTCTACATAGAGGGCGAGGGCGACGTCCTGACGGAGCGTCTGACGGAGGATTTGTTGGGCTCGGACGGAGTCGTGGCATTTTACTTGTGCGAGTCCGAGGAGGAGCTTTATAACGACGTAGTGGCAGGTCGCGCCGAATGTGGCTATGTGTTCGGTGAGAATCTGCTGGAACGTTTTTTTGATAAGGACTGGCGCGGCGTAATCCGTACGATTGTCAGCGAGAATTCGCACTACTCCGCATTTGTGAACGAGTGGGTGTACGCGATGCTCTATAGTGACATGTCCGAAGAATTGACGGTAGATTATATGCTGAACCGAAGCGGCGTTCGCATGGAAAAGGAAGAGGCGGAGAAGCTTCTTCGACAAATGCACGCGGAGGCGATGAAGCAAGCAATCGTATTCGATTACAGCTATGTAAGCCTTGATGGTGGCGGCGAGGTCGACGAGACCGAGGAAAAGACGGAGAGCCACCTGACAAAGCCGATTCGCGGCACGGTGGCACTGTTCGTGCTGCTGGCGGGCTTGGCCGGATTGGTATTTTGGTATCAAGACGACGAGGAGGGTCGCTTCCGTGTCATGGCGTACAACAAGCGCCCGCTCATTTCCTTCGGTTCGCTGCTGTTGCCGACGCTGTTGGCGGGAATCGTCGGCGTGGTGTGCCTTATGATATCCGGAATCTCGGTCGGCATTTTTACGGAAATGTGGCAAATGCTCTGGTATGTGCTGCTCGTTGCGGCATTTTGCAACCTGCTTCGCCATCTGATTCCGTCGGTGAATGTCGTGTGCGCGATGATTCCGATTATGGCGATCGTCACGTACCTGTGCTGTCCGATTATTGTGGACTTGGGAGTGCTGTTCCCGTTCCTCGGCATGATGCGCAGAATCCTCGTGGCGGACTACTATTTGGAGGCATTTTTGAAGGCTCCGCAGTGGCTGCTTCCTGCAGTGAGCGCGGGCGTGCTTTCGGTGTCGCTTTTGTTCCGCGAAAGATATTAAATAAGCTCCGCGCGTGCTATTCACAAAGCGCACGTGAGCCATTAGTAAAATGCATAGATTCCTTGCGAGGTCGAGCAGTCAAACGGTTGCTCGACCTCGTTGCTTTTTGCTTGCAAGTTACCGGGGAAAATGGTAGAATAGAATGGATTATAGGCTGCGAAAGTGTTTGTTGCGGCGGGGAGGACAGGATTGTATGGCAAATGGCAGTGTCAGCAGAGCAGAACGGGAACGTTTGACAAGCAAAAGCCTGCGGGGGCAGTACCTCGGCACGGCATTTTCCGGGCTGCGCGAAAGCATGGGACTTGCCGAACGTGTGGCGTTGGCAGCAGAGCAAAGCAGACAGAGACAGCTTGCGTCAGCTTGCATGACCGGCGATGAGCTCGAGCTGCCGCTTTTGGCCGCGGGACGAGCCGTAAAAGCGCTTGCGTGCACGGGACGTCGCCCGAGCCAGGTGACCATTAGTCTGACCTGTCCGACGGAGCTGACGGAAGCGCAACTGAGAGAGCGCATGAGAGTGCTTGCGGAGACGGAGTTGACCTTTGCACAGGTAGAGCTTCGAAGAGAGTCTGTGCCGCATGTGATTGCACACGCTGTCGCCACCGGAGATTTGCGCGAGGAGACCGGCATTTGCCCGGAGAGCTCGGCTGAGACGAGTATCTGCACCGAAGAAGTTACCGAAGCGACGGACGAGAGCATCGATTTGCAGAACGAGGCATACCATATTGTGATGTGCGGAGCCGCCGGTGAAGAGGGAACGATTCTTTTGTACAACCGACATCGGGAAGAGCTGGAGAGCCGCTATCCGAAGCATTTTCTGAGAGAGATTCCGACGTACGCGAAGGACGCGTGGCGAGCCGAGGCGGTAGAGGCCGGATGGCTTGGCGGAGCGGAATATCAGCTTGCTTGCGGCGATGGCGGAGCATTTGCCGGGCTGTGGGAGCTTGGTGAACAGCTGAGATGCGGAATGGTCATCGATGTGCCGTCCATACCGATTCGTCAGCAGACGATAGAGGTGTGCGAGCTACTCGACCGCAATCCGTATTTGCTGGCGTCGGGTAACGTGGTGCTGATGGTGACACGCAGACCGGAGCAGCTACTGAATACATTGTGGCAGCAGGGCTACGAGGCAGAGGACATCGGAACACTGCAGACCGCAGCCGCCAGAGAGCTGCGAAACGGCGACGAGCTTCGCTTCGTTGAGCCTTATCGCGGCGCAGAAGGAATTGAAGAATAATAACAACAGACAACACATTGGATTGGATGATATGGAGGATAGAATTATGAGTTTGGAAGTGAAGTTGTTACAGACGATCGATCAAAATGCAAGACTGAGCATTGAAGATCTTGCGATTATGTTAAATGAGTCAGAGGAGGCCATCGCCGCAGAGCTTCAACGTATGGAGGAGCAGCAGATTATTTGCGGTTATCCGACTTTGATTGACTGGGATAAGACGGACGTAAACCAGGTGACGGCGTTGATCGAGGTAAAGGTTACCCCGCAGCGAGGACAGGGCTTCGACAAGATTGCGGAGCGCATCTATCAGTTCGAGGAGGTAGAGGCATTGTATCTGATGTCCGGCGGCTACGACCTCGCCATTATGGTAAAGGGCAAGAGCCTCAAGAGCATCGCGGAATTCGTATCGAGCCGCTTGGCGCCGATGGAATCCGTGCTTTCGACGGCAACGCATTTTGTTCTGAAGAAGTACAAGGAGCATGGTTTGCCCATGGTGAAGAAGATTGAAGACGAAAGGATGCTGATTACCCCGTGAGAGACCCGTTAAACCCCACTGTAGTAAATATCAAGCCTTCGGGCATTCGTAAGTTTTTTGATATTGTAAGTGAGATGAAGGACGCCATCAGTTTGGGTGTTGGCGAGCCGGATTTTCAGACGCCGTGGCACGTTCGCGAGGAAGGAATTTATTCGCTCGAGAGCGGACACACTCATTATACGTCAAATGCAGGTCTGCAGGAGCTGCGCGATGAGATTTGCCGTTTTATCGACAGACATTACGGCGTGAAATACGATTCCAAGTCCGAGGTGCTCGTCACCGTCGGCGGAAGCGAGGCTATCGACTTGGCAATCCGAGCAATGGTTTGTCCGGGCGAGGAGGTTATCATTCCGCAGCCGAGCTACGTTTCCTACGAGCCGTGTGTTGTGCTGACGCAGGGCGTACCGGTTATCATTCCGCTGAAGGCAGAGAATGAATTTCGCTTGACCGCACAGGAGCTGATCGATGCCATTACGGACAAGACGAAGCTGTTGGTGCTGCCGTTCCCGAACAATCCGACCGGCGCTGTGTTGCTGCGCGAGGATTTGGAGCAGCTGGCGAAGGTGTGCATCGAAAAGGACATCTTTGTAGTATCCGACGAGATCTACAGCGAGCTGACTTACGACAACAAGCACGTATCCATCGCATCGATCGAGGGTATGCGTGAGAGAACGATTTTGATCAATGGATTTTCCAAGGGCCACGCGATGACCGGCTGGCGACTCGGCTATGCCTGCGGCCCGGCGAATATACTGGCACAGATGACGAAGATTCATCAATACGCCATCATGTGCGCGCCGACGACAAGCCAATTTGCGGCTGTTGCGGCTCTTCGCGACGGAGATGAGGACGTGCAAATGATGCGCGATTCGTACGATAAGCGCCGTCGCTATGTTATCCACGAGCTGCGCGCGATGGGACTGGAGTGCTTCGAGCCGTTTGGAGCATTTTACGCATTTCCGTGCATTAAGAGTCTCGGAATGACGAGCGAGGAGTTCGCGAATCGCTTGCTTCAGGAGGAGAAGGTTGCAATCGTGCCGGGTACGGCATTTGGCGACAGCGGAGAGGGCTTTATGCGAATCTCCTATGCTTATTCGATGGAGAAGCTGAAGCTCGCGCTCGGACGTGTGAGAAGCTTTGTGGAGCGCCACAGAAGCGGAGATGCCGAGTAAGGAAGCGCCACAGAAGCGGAGATGCCGAGTAAGGAAGTGCCACAGGAAAGAACGCAGAGGACACCGTGCGGGAGCGAAAGCGCGGTGGAAACGAGGACACTATCTATGATAAATATCGTATTGCACGAGCCTGAGATTCCGGCGAATACGGGAAACATCGGGCGGACGTGTGCGGCGACGGGTGCGCAGCTGCACTTGATTAAGCCGCTTGGCTTTTCCCTTGAGGAGAAGCATTTGAAACGAGCGGGGATGGACTATTGGTCGTCTCTGGATGTGAAGATTTATGAGAGCTACGAGGACTTTCTGCAGAGAAATCCCGGAGCGAAGATATATTACGCCACGACGAAGGCGAAGCGCGTATACACGCAGGCGAGCTACGAGCCGGATTGCTATCTGATGTTCGGCAAGGAGAGCGCCGGAATACCGGAGGAGATTCTCGTGGGTCATGAGGAGACCTGCGTGCGAATTCCGATGGTCGGCGAGATGCGCTCGCTCAACCTAAGCAACGCTGCGGCGATTATGCTGTACGAGGCCTTGCGGCAAAATGACTTCGAGGGCATGCGCGTGCACGGGGAGCTGCACCGCCTGAGATGGTCGCAGGATTAATCGGGCTGCGAAGCTTTGCGCGTGCGGAGGCAGGCACATGCCTCGCATCGCCAACGAGCGACAACGGCTAAGTCGGGCGTCCTTGTGGAAAGAGGAAGGAAATGAACGAAAAGGCACTGAAAACATTAGAGTTTTATAAGATACGCGACATGCTGTGTCACCAGACGGGCTCGTCGCTCGGAAGAGCGCGTGCGGAGGAGATGCTACCGGTAGCGACGGTGGAGGAAGCGCAGCGACTTCAGCAGGAGACGGCGGACGCTTTTCAGCGACTGATCTCCAAAGGAAAGCTGTCCTTCAACGGAATTCCGGACATTCGCGACAGCCTGCTGCGACTTGAGCGCGGAGGTACGCTGACGACGACAGAGCTTTTGCGCGTCAGCTCCGTATTGACGGGCGCGGAAAGGGCGAGAAATTACGGCTATGCAAATGACCGACAGGACGAAGTCACCGAAGACTCTCTCACCGAGAGATTCGAGTTGCTGGAGCCGTTAAAGGACGTCAATCTGCACATACAGCGCTGCATTTTGTCGGAGGAAGAGGTGGCAGACGATGCGAGCCCCGGACTTCGCAGCGTGCGACGCAGCATTAAGAGTACAAATGCAAAGATTCACGAGCGCCTTGGAGCGATTCTTTCGCAGGCATCTGCGCAGGGCATGCTCCAGGAGAATCTGATTACGATGCGAGACGGCAGATACTGCTTGCCGTACAAAAGTGAATACAAAAACCAAGTGGCCGGTATGGTACACGATCAGTCGTCGTCCGGTCGCGCGGCATTTATCGAGCCGATGGAGGTTGTGCGCCTGAACAACGAGCTGCGAGAGCTTGCGATTCGCGAGCAGGAGGAGATCGAAAAGGTGTTGGCTGAGCTGTCGGAGGAGCTGGTGCCGCACATCTACAACCTGCGCTACAACCAAGATTGTCTGGCGGAGCTGGACTTCATCTTTGCGCGTGGCGGCTTGGCAAGAGATATGCGCGCGGTGCGTCCGGAATTTACGGACAACCGTTCGATACGAATTAAGCAGGGAAGACATCCGCTGATCGACAGCAAGAAGGTCGTACCGATTGACATTACGTTCGGACAGGATTGCTCGATGGTAGTCATCACCGGACCGAACACCGGCGGAAAGACCGTATCGCTGAAGACGGTCGGTTTGTTTACGCTGATGGCACAGGCAGGACTTCACGTGCCGGCAAAGCAGGGCACGGAGCTCGGAATCTTCCGAGAGGTGTATGCGGACATCGGAGATGAGCAGAGCATTGAGCAGTCGCTCAGTACATTTTCCTCGCATATGACCAATACGGTGCGCATTCTGCAGGAGGCCGACGAGGAGTCGCTTGTTCTGTTCGACGAGCTCGGGGCGGGGACGGACCCGACGGAGGGCGCGGCGCTGGCGATGGCGATTTTGACGCATTTGCATCGCTATGACATTCGCACGATGGCAACGACGCACTATGCGGAGCTGAAGGTATTCGCCATGACGACGGAGGGCGTTATCAATGCGTGCTGCGAGTTCGATGTGGAATCGTTGCAGCCGACGTACCGCTTGCTTTGGGGAATCCCCGGAAAGAGCAATGCATTTGCCATATCGAGAAAGCTGGGGCTTTCGGAGGACATCATCCGCGAGGCGGACGATTTCATCGGCATTAAGGATAAGAGCTTTGAAGACATGCTGAGCGAGCTGGAGAGCAAGCGCCAGACGATGGAGAAGGAGCTTGCGCAGGCCAGAGAGCAGCGGCGTGAGGCAAATGCGTACAAAGCCGAGTGGGAGAAGAAGCACCGCTCGATGGAGGAGCGCAGAGAGAAGCTTTTGGCTTCGGCGAAGGAAGAGGCCAGAGCGATTGTACAGGAGGCCAAGGACTACGCGGACGAGTCGATCAAGCGTATGCGCAAGTATGAAAGCCAGGCGGGCAATGTGTCTGCGATGGAGGACGAGCGACGCAAGACGAGAGAGAAGCTTGAGAAGCTGGAGCAGAGAAAGGGTCTCGATCAGAAGAAAAAGGGCACGGGCACACACAAGCCGACGGACTTTAGAATCGGCGATACGGTGCAGGTGCTTAGCATGAACTTAACGGGAACGATTCACACGCTGCCGAACGAAAAGGGTGATTGCTTTGTGACGATGGGCATTATGACGTCTAAGGTGAACATTCGCGATTTGGCGCTTGTGGAGGAGACACCCGAGAAGGATAAAAAGAAGGCGGCGCAGGTGCATCTCAGCGGCGGCGCTTCGAAGGCGATGACCATTCGACCGGAGCTGAATTTGGTCGGACTTCGCGTCGACGAGGCGATTGCAGAGCTGGACAAGTATCTGGACGATGCGTATTTGGCGCATTTGCCGAAGGTTACGATCATTCACGGACGAGGAACCGGAGCGGTGAGAACGGCAGTTCACAACCATTGCAAGCGGTTAAAGTACGTGAAGAAATACACAATCTCACCGGACTACGGCTCCACAGAGGTAGAATTCTAGGAGAAGCAGTACGAGGGTTAGCGCGAATATATAATATACGGAGGGTAAAAACGTGGCAGAGAGAATGAGGATTTTGATTGTGGATGACGACAGCAACATTGCGGATCTGATTGCACTCTATTTGACGAAGGAGTGCTATGATACGCGCATTGTCGGAGACGGAGAGGAGGCAGTCGAGCAGTTTGTAGCGTATAAGCCGCATTTGGTGCTGCTGGATTTGATGCTTCCGGGCATCGACGGCTACGAGGTGTGCAGACGGATTCGTAAGATGTCGGATATGCCGATTATTATGCTTTCGGCAAAGGGCGAGATCTTTGATAAGGTACTCGGTCTGGAGCTTGGAGCAGACGATTATATTATGAAGCCGTTTGATTCGAAGGAGCTTGTGGCACGTGTAAAGGCGGTGCTTCGTCGCTTCCGTCAGGAGACGCCGCAGGAGGCACCGGCACAGCCCGTGGAAAAGGGCGACTACGTCGCTTACGCGGATTTGTCGGTCAACCTTACGAATTATTCGGTTACGTACATGGGCAAGAGACTGGATATGCCGCCGAAGGAGCTGGAGCTTTTGTATTACTTTGCGGCTCATCCGAATCAGGTATTTACGCGTGAGCAGCTTCTTGACCGCATCTGGGGCTATGAGTACATCGGCGATACGAGAACCGTAGACGTGCACGTTAAGAGATTGCGCGAAAAGCTTCGCGATCATGCGGAATGGCGTATTGCAACCGTATGGGGCATCGGCTATAAGTTTGAGCTCAAGAATGAACTGTAGAAAAGAGAGTGTGCATGAAAAGTAGGATTTGGCATAGATATGCCGTAACGTATGTGACCATAGCGGTAGTGATTGAGCTGCTGATCAACCTAGCCGGTTATCAGTGGTGCGTAAGCTCCGTCACAACGGACCACGGAGAGCGTCTGTATCGGGCCGGAACGAGCATTTCCAACGGCTATGCGGATGAGCTTCGCGAGGGCGGACTGACACTGTCCCTCTTTATGGCACAGATGAGAGCGGTAAAGAATATGATAGCTGCCGACGTTTGGCTTGTGGATGCCGACGGAACGCTTCTTACGACAACCGGAAAGGACACGTCCTTTATCGGAATCAATCTAAAAAGCATTGAGCCGGATTTGCTGCACGAGACTTGGGTGGCTGATCTGACGATCGAGGAATTCGAGATGGCATCGAGTCTGTTTGCCGTAAGCCCCGTGCTGTCGGGAGTGCAGATTCGAGGCTATGTAGTGCTAAATGAGCCGATGACGCAGGTGATGAGCGATGTCAAGGATACGATGCGCTGGGCAAATGTAATCGCGATGGCACTCCTACTTACGATGCTTGCCGCATTCATAGGCTTTGCGATTCATCATACACGCATGACCAAGAAGCTCGGCAAGGTGGCGGCCGCATATGCGGACGGCGATTTCTCGCAGGAACCGAGCAGAGGAGTGTCGGACGAGTACCTAGACCTCGGCAATTCACTGCATTTGCTCGGAGAGCAGCATGCAAACCTCGTAGACTACCAGAAGACATTTATCGCGAACATCAGTCACGACTTCCGTTCGCCGCTCACGTCCATTAAGGGCTATGCGGAGGCGATGAAGGACGGCACGATTCCGTATGAGATTCAGGGCAAATATCTGAACATCATTTTGTTCGAGACCGATCGATTGTCGAACCTTACGAACGACCTGCTTGATTTGAGTAACTTCGAGAACAAGGGCGTTACGCTGAGCTATTCCGATTTCGACATTGCAAAGCTGTTGAGACAGGCGGCGATGACGTTCGAGGGAAAATGCTCTCAAAAGAATCTCAAGATTCGATTGGTGTTTCCGGAGAACGAGATTATGGTTCGTGCCGACAAGGGCAAGATTCAGCAGGTTGTGCACAACCTCGTAGACAACGCAATCAAATTCAGCAACACGGATGGCGTAATCGTCATTTCGGTTGTAGAGCGAAGAGAAAAGGTGCTCGTGTCCGTGAAGGACTCCGGAATCGGTATTCCGAAGGAGAGTATCAGCAAGGTGTGGGAGCGATTCTACAAGACAGACCTTTCTCGAGGAAAAGACAAGAGAGGAACGGGACTCGGCCTTTCGATCACAAAGCAGATTATTGCGGCGCACAATGAGAATATCAAGGTAACCAGTACGGAAGGCGTGGGAACGGAATTTGTGTTCAGCCTTTCCAGAAGCCAAGGATAGATGGTTCGGAATACATAACCGGATTGGAGACGACGATGAAAGAAGATAAACAAAAGAAAACGCAGACAGTGCAACAGACAGAAGAAGCGAACTCCGGCTTTATCAACGAAGAGGTAACCCCGGCAAATCGTGCAATCAAGCGAAAGAAGACACTGCTCACAGCGCTTGCGGTCGTTGGTTTGGCCGTGCTGTTCGGTGTGATCGCGAGAGGCTCGTATGAGATTTCGGACTATTTCTTTTCCGAGATGATCGGAAGCGGCGGACGAGACAATGTGAATTTGCGACCGTCCCCTACTTTGCCCGTACCGGTCGGCCCCGACGAGAATGAGCCGCCGCTTGTGTTAGACGGCAATTCCCTGGAGCAGTACAACGAGCTGATGTCCGGTGTACGTGAGGCAGCGGCGGTTTTGGGCTCTTGCCTTACGAAGGTAAGCGTCATTCGCGCGGAGGAGGATCCGATCTTCACCGGCGGAAATGCTACGGAGCAGGTCACGAGCGGTGTGATTTTGGCGAACAACAACGTAGAGTACCTGGTAATGGTAAGCTACAGTGAGTATTTCAAGAAATCCTACGACCGAATTTCCGTAACCTTTGTAAATGGTGTGAGAGCCGATGCAAATCTGCTTGCAAAGAACGAGGACATTGACTTAGCAATTTTGGCAGTGCCGCACAAGGGCATTGATGCGAGCGACAAGAAGGATATCTCCGTCATTTCCATCGGTGATTCCTCAGAGTTGACGCTCGGCTCGGTCGTTGTGGCGCTCGGTATGCCAAATGGACGAAACGATTCCATCGACGTCGGCCTTGTGACGATGCTCGGTGATACACAGTTCATTACGGACACGTCCGTAGATATTATGGAAACCAATATGGTTCGCTGCAACAATGCGACCGGCATTCTCGTGAACATCAAGGGAGAGCTTGTCGGAATCGTGTCAGAGCATTTTAGCACGGGACGCAACACCTTGAGTGCATTGACGATTAACAGCGTGACGACGCTGCTTCAGTATATGCTCAACAACATTCGTACCATCTCCTTCGGTGCGGTAATGTACGATTTGACGGATGAGCTGCAGCAGGCACTGGATGTGCCGTGTGGAATCGCCATTACGACAGTACATACGGGAACCCCGGCATATGAGGCCGGCTTCCGCAAGGGCGATATCATTACGCACGTCGGAGAAGAGAAGCTGTATTACTCAAGTCAGTTCTATACATTGCTGAATCAGTTTGATCCGGGCGACGATATGGAGATTACTTATTACCGTGGCGGCAAGGAATACAAGCTCACCATGGAAGCGACGAGAAACAACAAGTAAGAGGGGAGACAGACATGCGATACATAGCAGAGCTGCGTGAGGGCGAATTTGTACAGGAGGTATACCTTTGCAAGCAGACGCAGACACTGAAAGCAAAGACGGGCAAGTCCTATATGTCCCTTACGCTGCAGGACAAGAGCGGTACGCTGGACGCGAAGATTTGGGAGCTTGGCGCGGGCGTCGGACATTTTGAAGCGATGGATTACGTCAAGGTGGACGGCCAGGTGACGAGCTTTCAGGGAGCGCTTCAGTTGAACATTCGCCGCATTCGCAAGGCAGACGCCGGCGAGTACGACGAGGCCGATTACATGCCTTGCACGGAAAAGGACGTGAAGGAGATGTACCGTGAGCTCATGGGCTACATCAATTCCCTTACCGAGCCGCACTTAAAGGAGCTGGCGAATTCCTTTTTCGCAAATGCGGAGTTTTCGAAGAGATTTGTGAAGCATTCCGCGGCTAAGAGTGTGCACCACGGCTTTGTCGGCGGACTTTTGGAGCACACGGTCAGTGTGACGAGAATGTGCGACTGGCTTTCGAAGAACTACCCGTTCTTGAATCGAAACCTGCTGCTCACGGCGGCGATGTTCCATGACATCGGCAAGCTGGAGGAGATTTCGCAATTCCCCGAGAACGATTATACGGACAATGGCAACCTGCTCGGACACATTTACCTCGGAGCTGAGCTGGTCGGTGCGAGAGCGCAGACGATTGCAGGCTTCCCGAAGAAGCTTTTGAGTGAGCTGCAGCACTGCATCTTGGCACATCACGGCGAGCTGGAATTCGGTTCTCCGAAGAAGCCGGCACTCGTTGAGGCGCTGGCGCTGAGCATGGCGGACAATCTGGACGCTAAGATGGAGACGATGTATGAGATGTTCCGTGGCGCAGATGGCGATGCTTGGCTCGGATATCAGAGATTGCTTGAGAGCAACGTGAGGCCGACGGGGAAGTGGTAGGTAGCGCAGCGCGTAACGCGTTGCGTGGCAAGGAGATGGACTCTTGGTTAAAAATGATCTGGTTACGTTGACAATTGAGGATATGAGCGATACCGGTGAGGGCATCGGGCATGTGGAGGGTGTGACTCTCTTCGTGAAGCATACCGTGCCGGGCGACGTGGTTCGGGCGAAGGTACTGAAGATGAAGAAGACCTACGGCTTTGCGAAGGTCGAAGAGCTGATTACGCCGGGGCCGGGACGTGTGGCTCCGCGATGCTCCGTCGCTGCTCCTTGCGGTGGCTGTCAGCTGCAGTTCCTTTCCTATGAGAAGCAGCTGAAGCTGAAGCAAAAGCGCGTGCAGGACTGCATCACACGAATCGGCGGCTTTTCCGATGTGAAGGTGGAGCCGGTGCTCGGAATGGAGAACCCTTGGAACTATCGAAACAAGGGTCAATTTCCCGTTGGCAGAGGAAAGGACGGCAAGCCGGTGCTCGGCTTCTACGCCGGCCACACCCATTCCATCGTGGCAACCGAGCATTGCGACGTTATGTGGCCCGGACACGAGAGCATCCTGGCAGCAGTGCGCGAATATCTCATCGAAAGCGGCGCGCAGCCCTACGACGAGGCGACGCACACCGGTCTGGTACGCCATGTGCTGATGCGCTACGGAAAAGCAACGGGTCAGATTCTCGTCTGTCTCGTGATCAACGGCAACAAGCTTCCGAAGTCGGAGCTGCTTGTGTCAAAGCTGACGGCGATTCCCGGCATGACGGGCATTTGCCTCAATGTAAATACCGACCGCACGAACGTAATCCTCGGCAAGAAGGTCATTACGCTGTACGGCACACCATACATTACGGACTACATCGGCGACGTGTCCTTCCGC
>JAZODS010000110.1:0-1984 GCA_045597165.1 Lachnospiraceae bacterium
TGTATAGCCACGGATTTTCCGGCTCCGGACATTCCGGTAACAATGATAAGTGCCATGCATTTTCCCTCCATGTAAAGAAAAACTTTAAGAGTGTTCTCCTAAAGTCTTTCCTTTTGTTCTTTATTGATATTTCTGAGCCAATTGCATACGAACCAGGGCACGGCGAAGTGCCAACTCAGCGCGTGTATGATTGGATTCACCTTCGGAGTTCAAGCGACGCTCTGCACGAATGCGAGCTTCCTCTGCTCGGTGATAATCGATCTCATCCGGCCACTCGCATGCCTCGGAAAGAATCACGATTTCATCCTCGAGAATGGTCGCAAAGCCCTCCAAAAGGGAGGCTTCCTTCGTCTCGCCGTCCTTCGTAATGCGCAAAATGCCCGGTGCCACGATGGTAGTGATCGGAATGTGCTTTTTGTACACACCGATCTCGCCCTCGGTAGTCACAAACTCTACGAAGTCGGCCTCTCCCTCGAAAAAGATACGGGTCGGAGAGTATACCATCAGCTTTAGATACTTACTGCTCTCTGCCATATGCGTCCTTCACTCCTACTTGCTCTCGCCGGATACTCTCGCAACTACGTCCTCGATACCGCCGGCATTGAGGAAGTAACTCTCCGGAATGTCGTCGTGCTTGCCTTCCAGAATCTCTTTGAAGCCCTGAATCGTGTCGCTAAGCGGTACATAACGTCCCGGCAAACCGGTAAACTGCTCTGCAACATGGAACGGCTGAGACAAGAAACGCTGAATCTTTCTCGCACGTGCTACCAACGTCTTCTCTTCCTCGGACAACTCGTCCATACCGAGAATCGCAATGATATCCTGAAGCTCCTTATAACGCTGCAAAATCTCCTGAACGCCACGAGCAACCTTGTAATGCTCCTCACCAACTACGCGAGGATCCAAGATACGCGAGGTGGACTCAAGCGGATCTACTGCGGGGTAAATACCAAGCTCTACGATGGAACGAGAAAGTACGGTCGTTGCATCGAGGTGGGCAAATGTCGTTGCCGGAGCGGGGTCCGTCAAGTCGTCCGCAGGCACGTATACCGCCTGTACGGAAGTGATGGAACCGTTCTTGGTAGAGGTGATACGCTCCTGAAGAGCACCCATCTCCGTCTGCAAGGTAGGCTGGTAACCTACGGCACTCGGCATACGACCAAGCAAAGCAGACACCTCAGAACCTGCCTGAGTGAATCGGAAAATGTTATCGATGAACAGAAGAACGTCCTTTCCGCCCTTGTCACGGAAATACTCTGCCATCGTAAGTCCCGTAAGACCTACACGCATACGTGCTCCCGGCGGCTCATTCATCTGTCCGAAAATCATCGTCGTCTTGTTGATAACGCCGGACTCAATCATCTCGTAGTACAAGTCGTTACCCTCACGAGTACGCTCGCCTACGCCGGTAAATACGGAATATCCACCGTGCTCGGTTGCGATATTCGTAATCAACTCCTGAATGAGTACGGTCTTACCTACACCGGCACCACCGAACAAACCGATCTTACCACCCTTCTGGTAAGGACACAAAAGGTCTACGACCTTAATACCGGTCTCGAGAATCTCTGTCTCGGTAGACTGCTCTGCAAACTCCGGTGCATCTCTATGAATCGGGTAGTACTCAACGCCCTCCGGTGCCGGCTTCTCATCGATCGGCTGTCCGAGTACGTTAAACATACGTCCCAAGGTGTTCTCACCTACCGGAACCGTAATCGGCGCACCGGTTGCAATGGCTTCCATGCCACGTACCAATCCGTCTGTCGGTCCCATAGCGATACAACGTACGGTGTCGTCGCCCAAATGCTGTGCAACCTCCACGGTAAGCTCCTCGCCATTCGTTCTCTTGATGCGAATTGCATCATAAATCTCAGGAAGATTGCCTTCACCGAACTTAATATCCAGAACGGCGCCGATAATCTGTATTATCTTTCCTGCGGTCTTATTCTCCACGGCTCTCTTCTCCTTCTTCGCTAATCATCTA